>DATJZY010000057.1 GCA_035577985.1 Candidatus Eisenbacteria bacterium | reverse complement strand
GGCACCTCGATGTCGGCTCGTCACATCCTGGGGCTGGAGCAGGTCCCAAGGGTTCGGCTGTTCGCCGATTAAAGTGGCACGCGAGCTGGGTTCAGAACGTCGTGAGACAGTTCGGTCCCTATCCGCCGTGGGCGTAGGATGCTTGAGGGGAGCTGTCCTTAGTACGAGAGGACCGGGATGGACGCACCGCTAGTGATCCGGTTGTGGCGCCAGCTGCATCGCCGGGTAGCTATGTGCGGACGGGATAACCGCTGAAAGCATATAAGCGGGAAGCCCACCCCGAGATAAGGCATCCCTGGACCGCGAGGTCCCTAAAGGCCCCTCGAAGACGACGAGGTTGATAGGCCGGGTGTGGAAGCGCCGTAAGGCGTGAAGCTAACCGGTACTAAATGGCCGTGCGGCTTGACCATAGGATTCCCATCCGCAGGTCGAGCTACCACGTGCTTGCTCTCCGTTCCCGTCCAGATTGTGATCGACTTCGGTTTCCGGTGGCGATGGCGGAGGGGATACACCCGTTCCCATCTCGAACACGGCCGTTAAGCCCTCCTGCGCCGATGGTACTGCACGGTCGCCGTGTGGGAGAGTAGGACGCCGCCGGATCAATACGGGCGCGGCCCGGTGGGATGTCCCGCCGGGCCGCTGTCGTTTGCGGGAGCTAGCGTTGGGTCGGGAGAGTCGCCCCGGTGCGCTGGAGCAAATCGCGGAGGCTCGACGCGGTTTCGACCACGGCCGATCGCCAGTGCTCGAGCGCCCGGCGCCCGGCGGAGAGCTTCGCGGCGTCGCCGGCGTCGATCCCGGCCTCGATGTTCGCGTACCCGGTCACCAGGTCCCGCCAGGCCTCGACGTAGCGTTGATGGATGTCGCGGACGTCAGGTGTCCGGGGCTGATAGGCGCTCAGCCGCTCGACCTGCTGCTTTGCGCGGGGGGCATCGGCCGTGACCTGGCGGCGCACCTCGGCCTCGTCCACGAATTGGGTGGCGAGGATCCGATCGATGGTGCGCGCCGTCTCCGCCTCCGTGGGCGCCCAGTCGTTGACACGGCGGAGGTAGGCTTCTACGTCCGCGCGGAGGGCTGCGGGCGGCGACGAGCAGCTCGGGGCGAGAGCGATGAAGAGCAGGGCGACGCCAACGAACGACGCGACGCCGAGGCGGCGAGAGGTGGGCGTCGCACGCTGGATGGGTGTTCTTGTGGTGGTCGCGGCCTGCACGGTCGGCTGCACCGTCTCGCGCGGCGCACTGCCGAAAGTGAGCATGGTCTCCACCACCGAGGGATTCAAGATGCTCCGTCCTGGAGCCACCGCCCGCGTGTGCAGCGGGTCGATCGGTGCCGGACTCGGTCTGGGCGCGGGTGACCTTCTGGGCACCTGTGTGCGCCGGCTCCTGGCCCAGGATCCGGAGGGGGATGCCATCGTGAACGCGGAGGTGGAATGGACATGGCGATCCGTCGTCCTCTACGGGTGGCACTGCGTGCAGATCCGGGGCGACCTCGTTCGCGCCGCGCCCGCGGTGGTCCTGCCGATGCCGGGCGGACACGAGGGGCACCAGGGTCACCAAGGTCACTAGGAATGCTCCGACGCCCGCGCTTGCGCGCCAGGCTGGGCGCGACGATGCTTGCCGTCGGGTTCTTTCTCGTGGCCTGTGGGAGCGACGAGGGAAAGGGGAATGCCGTGGTAGTGATTTCGACGAGCCTGGGAGACATCAAGGTCGAGCTCTTCGAGGAGAAGGCGCCCATGACCGTCAAGAACTTCCTCGACTACGCGCGTGCCGGCTACTACGACGGCACCATCTTCCATCGTGTCATCCCGAATTTCATGATCCAGGGTGGTGGATTCGACGCGCAGATGCGCGAGAAGCACGAGGGCGAGCGCCCCCCGATCAAGAACGAATCGACCAACGGCCTGAAGAACGAGGCGGGAACGCTCGCGATGGCGCGGACGTCCGACCCCGACAGCGCGACGGCCCAGTTCTTCATCAACGTGCGAAACAACGACTTCCTGAACCGCGATCGCGCCCAGGACGGCGTGGGCTATGCCGTGTTCGGGAAGGTGATCGAAGGGATGGACGTGGTGAAGAAGATCGAGCAGGGCAAAACGGGCGCGCGCGGCATGCACCGCGACGTTCCGACGACGCCGGTCGTGATCCAGTCGGTCCAGGTCGTCGGCGGCTAGGGTGCCGGAGCGGCTGCGGGCGTCGGTGCGTTCGGCAGCGGCTCGGCATTGACGTCCCCTGCGACGTTGCGTCCGGTGACGTACCAGTCGCCGGCGAAGCCCTTGTAGAGGATCGACTCGACCTGGCCGTCGTCGACGGGTCCCGCGAGGAAGACGTGCTCGGCGGCTCCGACGACGCTGATCCCGGCGAACGCGATCTTGCAGAAGACGTATCCGGGCAGGCACCTGGGTGCGACGAAAGTGGCCGTGATCGGAATGACGTTCATGATGGCGGCGGCCGTCGTGAAGCCGGCCTTCTCCGCCGTGGACCGCTCGTCGTACGGCGCGGCATGGGCCCGGGACGCGATCGTGACGACCCCGAGGAGCAGGGCCGCCAGCAGCGGAAGGTTGGTTCGGTGCCGCGTCATAGAGCCGCCTCCAGTTCGTGCCGGACGGGTCCGGCCCCATGTGTCTCAACGCTTCTGCTCGATCCGCTTTCCGTAGCTGACTTCGCCCTTATCGACGCGCAGGGAAAACCCACATTCGGGGTCCGTACACGCCCACGCCTTGAAAATGACCGCAGCCCCTTCTTGACCGTAGTCCGAGAGCGGAATCAGAATCCCCGATTTGCACTTCTGGCACTTGGGAAGTTCCATCAGCCACTCCTCACGCCAAGCCGGCCCCGGCCAGGTTAAAGTCGCTCCAAGGCTCCCGAATTAGACCAAAGGGTCCCGTGAGATCAAGCGCGCGATCACTTTTGGAGGCTCGAAGTGCCCCCGAGAGGAATCGAACCTCTACCCCAGGCTCCGGAGGCCTGTGTGATATCCATTTCACCACGAGGGCGGGCGAGCGGGTCCGGCGGGTATCACAAGCGTCGGACGCCGTCCACCAACTCGCGAATGTGATCATCTTCGCAGCGATTTCGGGAGCATGATCCGGCGAATCGGGTTGACTTCCCGGGGCCCGAAATCTAGCATCCGTCGCTTCGCGGCACGGCGGGCGCAGCTGCATTGGGCGGTCGCCAAGTTGGTAAGGCACCGGACTTTGGATCCGGCACCGAAGGTTCGAGTCCTTCCCGCCCAGCGCCGCGACGCGAGACCCCCGACGGCGTGCACGAGTGAAAGACGAGATCAAACTTTTCGCAGGAACATCGAATCCGGCACTGGCGCGAGCGATCAGTGACGCGGTCGGCGTTCCGTTGGGACAAGCGGAGGTTGGTCGGTTCAGCGACGGCGAGGTGCTGGTCGAGATCACGGAAAACGTCCGCGGCGGCGATGTCTTCGTGATCCAATCGACGTGCACCCCGACCAACGACAACCTGATGGAGCTCCTGTTGATGCTCGACGCCTTCAAGCGAGCCTCGGCAAAGCGACTGACGGCGGTCATCCCGTACTACGGCTACGGCCGGCAGGACCGGAAGGTCGCGCCGCGGGTCCCGATCAGCGCGAAGCTCGTGGCCGATCTCATTACCACCGCCGGCGCATCGCGCGTCCTCACGGTCGACCTGCATGCGGGTCAGATCCAGGGCTTCTTCAACATCCCCGTCGACAACGTCTACGCGAATCCGGTCCTGCTCCAGTACCTTCGGGAGCGGCTCGGCGACCGCCACGTGACGGTGGTGTCACCCGACGCGGGCGGCGTGGAGCGCGCACGCGCCTTCGCGAAGCGCCTCGACGCCAACCTGGCAGTCATCGACAAGCGACGGTCGCGGCCCGGAGTGGTGGCCGACATGCAAATCATCGGCGACGTCGACGCACGCGCGGCGGTACTCGTCGACGACATGGTCGACACCGCCGGGACGCTCTGCGCGGCGGCCGAGGCGGTGCGGCGCGCGGGCGCGCCCGCGGTCCTCGCGTGTGCGACGCACGCCGTCCTCTCCGGACCTGCGATCGCCCGCATCGAGGCGTCCGGCATCGACGAGCTCGTGGTGACCGACACCATCCCGCTCTCGGAAGCCGCGCGCCGGGTCGCAAAGATCCACGTGCTCCCGGTGGCACCCCTCTTGGGCGAAGCCATCCGGCGCATACACGACGAAGCATCGATCAGCTCCCTATTCGTGTGAGGAACGAGGCATGGAGACGGTAGAAGTCACGATCGAGCGGCGCTCCGGGCAGGGCAAGGGACCATCGCGGCGGAGCCGCGCGGGTGGGCGCGTCCCGGCGATCCTCTACGGCCCCAAGCGCACCACCACGTCCATCACCGTGAGCGCCGAGGAATTCGAACGGAAGATCGCCCACCTCGAAGGGTCGCACTTGATCCGCCTGCTGCACGCCGGCGGCGCGGATCCGGATCTCCACGAGCGCATGGTGCTGGTGCGTGAGATGCAGCTCCATCCGGTGAGCGGCGCCGTGCTCCATGCGGATTTCTACGAGGTCGATCTCACGGAGCGCCTCGAAGTCTCGGTGCCGCTGCACTTCGTCGGCAAGCCCGCGGGCGTGGTCAACGGCGGCATCCTGCAGCCGATTCTCCGCGAGGTGCACGTCGAGTGCCTGCCGACCGAGATTCCCGAGTTCATCGAAGTCGACGTCTCGGCGCTCGACATCCACGACGCCATCCACCTCTCGGAGATCACTCTGCCGGAGGGCGTGACGCCGATCGGCGACCAGGCGCAGACGGTCGTGACCGTGCTGCCGCCCACGATCGAAGAGAAGCCCGTCGAGGCCGCGCCCGAGGCAGCCGCCGTGGCGCCGACCGCCGAGGGAGCTGCGCCCGCAGCCCCGGCGCCGGAAGCCGGTGGCACGCCACCCAAGAAGACCGAAGGATAACGCCAAAGGAGACCATGCATGGCGGACCGCCGCTATGAGACGCTCGTCCTCGTGAATCCCGAGCTGGGGGAACCCGGCGCCAAGGACCTCGCCGCCCGCATCCGGACCCTGATCGAGGACCAGAAGGGCACGGTGAGCCAGGTGCTCGAGTGGGGCACACGCGAGCTGGCCTACCCCATCCACAAGCAACGCCGCGCGATCTACGTCCTGTTCGAGTATCGCGCCAGCGTCGACGGGCTGCGCGAGATCGAGCGCAACGTGAAGCTCATGGATCCCGTCCTGCGCTTCATCTCGGTGCGTCAGGACGAGGATGCCCCGCCCGCGGCCTTCCGGCCGGCCCGCGGCGCCGAGCCCGAGGAGCCCGAGATGGACGAGGGCGGACTCGAGGCCGAGGGCGCCGGCGACGGGGAGGGCGCGTAGATGCGCGAACGGGAGCGCGATCGCGAACGAGGACCGGCACGGCCGGCCCGTCGGCGTGGCCTGGGCCGCCGCAAGGTGTGCCGCTTCTGCGCCGACAAGGCCATGCTCATCGACTACAAAGACGCGCGCATGCTGGGGACGTTCCTCAGCGAGCGCGGCAAGCTGATCCCGGCCCGCATCACCGGCAACTGCGCCCGCCACCAGCGGCGCCTCACGGTGGCCATCAAGCAGGCGCGCACGGTGGCGCTGCTGCCCTACACCAGCGTGTACCCGTAAAGGAGAGCCCGGATCATGGCCGTCGAAGTGATTCTGCGCGAGGACGTTCCGAACCTCGGAGCGATAGGCGCCGTCGTCCGGGTGAAGCCCGGGTACGCGCGCAACTATCTCTTTCCGCGGGGGCTCGCCGTCGAGGCGAATCGAAAGAACCTCGCCGAGCTCGAGCACCACAAACGAGTCATCGGCGCCAAAGCCGAGCGCGAGCGCAAGACGGCCGAGGGCGTCGCGGGGAAGCTCGAAGGGCTCACGCTCACCGTCAAGGCGCGCGCCGGGGGAGAAGAGGGGCGCCTCTTCGGATCGGTCACGAACCTCGACATCGAGCGGCTGCTGGCCGCGAAGGGCCACCAGGTCGAGCGGCGGCGCATCCTGCTCGAGGAGCCCATCAAGCAGCTCGGCACGTTCCCGGTCGTGGTGCAGGTGGGCCGCAACGTGAAGGCGACCATCCACGTCACGGTGGAAGCCGACGGCGACGCGGCCTAGCGTGGGGTGACGCCGGGTCGGCAGGCCTTCGAGGCGCGGGAAGCGGCAGGCCTCGCGCCCTACGCGATGCCCAGCCGCCTCTCGCGCGGCCGCCGGCATCCCGAGCCCGAGCATCCGTTCCGGCCGGTCTTCGCGCGCGACCGCGATCGGATCATCCACTCCACGGCTTTCCGCCGGCTCGAGTACAAGACGCAGGTCTTCGTCAACCACGAAGGCGACTACTACCGGACGCGGCTCACGCACACGGTCGAAGCCGCGCAGGTGACGCGGACGCTCGCGCGCATGCTCGCGCTCAACGAGGACCTGGCCGAGGCGGTCGCCCTCGCCCACGACCTCGGCCACACGCCGTTCGGCCACGCCGGCGAGCGCACGCTCGACCGGTTGATGGAGCCGTACGGTGGCTTCGAGCACAATGCGCAGAGCCTCCGCATCGTGGACGTGCTCGAGGACCGCTATCCGAATTTCCACGGCCTCAACCTCTCGTGGGAAGTGCGCGAAGGCATCGTCAAGCACTCGACGCGCTACGATCGCCCGCAGGTGGCCGAGTTCGGCGCGGACCTGGCCCCGTGCCTGGAGGCGCAGATCGTCGACTTCGCCGACGAGGTCGCCTACACCGCGCACGACGTCGACGACGGACTGCAGTCGGGCATGCTCGACCCCGACGAGCTGCTCACCGTCCCGATCTGGAGCGAGGCATGGAACGACGCCTCACGCGCCGCCCCAGGCGCTGCGGCGCGGGTCGTCCGCTATCAGGCCGTCCGCCGCCTGATCGACTGGATGGTGACGGATCTCGCGTCGACGCTCGAGGCTCGCCTCACCCGGGAGGCCATCGATTCGCTCGAGAAGGTCCGGCGCGTGAAGCCGCGCCTGGTCGAGTTCTCGCCCGCCATGGGCGAGCGACATCGCGCGCTGAAGGGGTTCCTGTACGACCGCCTCTATCATCACCACCGCGTGAACCGCATGACCCAGAAGGCCGACCGCATCATGAGCGCGCTCTTCGAGGTCTACATGCAGGAGCCGAAGCAGCTGCCGCCACACGTGACGCAGCGCACGCAGAGCGAGGGCGAGAGCATGCCGCGCGTGATCGCGGACTACATCGCGGGAATGACCGATCGTTTCGCGCTCGAGGAGTACAAGAAGCTCTTCGATCCCTACGAACGGGTCTGAATGCGAAACCAGTCCCACGTCGCGCGAAGGCCCGAGTCGAGCGGCGTGGCGGGCGCGAAGCCGAGCAGCGCGCGAGCACGGTCGATGCGCGCGCAGTTGCGCCGCACCTCGCCGGCCCGGGCGGGCCGGTGCTCGACC
This sequence comes from Candidatus Eisenbacteria bacterium, assembly GCA_035577985.1. Classification (NCBI taxonomy): domain Bacteria; phylum Candidatus Eiseniibacteriota; species Candidatus Eiseniibacteriota bacterium. The sequence goes on along the minus strand of DATJZY010000057.1, from coordinate 135,337 downwards.
GCGACGCCGGCACCGGTGACGCGGAGCATGCGCTCAGCGAGCTCTCCGATCGGCGTCTCGACGCCGGCGGCGATGTGGAAGACCCGTCCTCCGACGTCGCGCCGGGTGGCGACGACGATCGCCTCGCAGAGATCGCCCACGAACAGGAAGTCGCGCGTCTGCCCGCCGTCGCCGTAGATGACGAGCGGCTCGCCGGCGAGGATGCGCCGGAAGAACGCCGCCACCACGCTTCCCTTCTGATACGACCAGGGCCCGTAGACGTTCGAGAACCGGAGCGCGACCGTCGGAAGACCGTAGGAACCGAAGTACGCCGAGCAGTAGCCCTCACCGGCGAGCTTGCTCGCCCCGTACGGGGCCAGGGGGCGCGCCGGCATGTCCTCGTGGACGGGCGGCACGGCGTCGCCGAGAATCGCCCCACCGGTGGACGCGAACACCACCCGGCGCACGGCTCCGCTCCGGCGCGCGGCCTCGAGCACGGTGAGCGTGCCACGCGCGTTCACGTCGAAGCTGCCGACGGGATCTTCGATCGACTCGATCACGCGCGTGTGGGCGGCCAGGTGGACGACCACCTCGACGCCGGCGAGGGCGCGCGTCACGGTGTCGCCGTCGCGGATGTCGCCCTCGATGAGCTCGGCGCCGAGGGTGTCCAAATCCTCGCGACGGCCCGTCGAGAAGTCGTCGAGCACGCGGACGCGCACTGCCTCGGCGTGCAGCCGCCGCAGCAGGTTGACGCCGATGAATCCGGCACCCCCCGTGACGAGCCAGGTCACTTGAAGACGACGGCGGCAGGCGGGCTGATGACGCTCGGCGCCGGACGCGTGTCCATCGGGCCGGCGGCGAACGCCGTCGGATCGTGGCGGTTGTGCGTCTCGCGCCAGTCGACCCGGGGCAGGATCGCGTCCTCGCGGACACGATCGCGGTAGCGGATGGCGATGTTGAGCAGCGAGTCGAGGAGGGAGTCCGAGAGGTAGTGGGGCTCGAGCCCCAGGTCGAGCAGGCGCGTGTGGGCGGCGTTGTAGTAGTGCTCCTCGCGCTCGACGCGCGGGTTCGGCAGGTGCGTCACGCGGACGTCCAGGTCGAGCTTCGTGCCGGCCTGCGCCACCTTCTCGGCGAGCTCGCCCACGGAGAACTGCTCGGTGAACTGGTTGAATACGCGGAACTCGCCCGGTCCCGGCGGGTGCTCGATCGCGAGCTCGATGCAGCGCACGGTGTCGCGGATGTCGAGGAAGCCCCGCGTCTGTCCCCCGCGCCCGTAGACCGTGAGCGGGTGGCCGATGGCCGCCTGCAGGCAGAAGCGGTTGAGCGCCGTGCCGAAGACGTCGTCGTAGTCGAAGCGGTTGATGAGACCCGGATGCCGGCTGATCTCGGGCGTGACGGTCCCGTAGACGACGCCCTGGTTGAGATCGGTCGCGCGCAGGCCCCAGACCCGGCAGCAGAACATGATGTTGTGCGAATCGTGGACCTTCGAGAGGTGGTAGAAGGAGCCCGGCTGCTTCGGGAAGGGGAGAACGTCGCTCCGCCCCTTGTGGTGGATCTCGATGAAGCCCTCCTCGATGTCGATGTTGGGCGTGCCGTACTCGCCCATGGTCCCGAGCTTCACGAGGTGGCACTGGGGACGGAGCTCCTTCAGCGCGAAGAGGAGGTTCAGAGTCCCCACCACGTTGTTCACCTGCGTGAAGACGGCGTGCTCGCGGTCGATCATCGAGTAGGGCGCGGCGCGCTGCTCCGCGAAGTGGACGACGGCGTCGGGCGCGGTCGTCTCGATCGCCGTCGCGACCGCCTCGTAGTTCATCATGTCGGCGACGAACGCGCGGATCGTTTGTCCGGTGAGCTCGCGCCAGATCGCCACGCGGTCCTGAAGAGGCCGGATCGGGGTCAGCGTCTCGCACCCGAGCTCGTGGTCCCACAGGCGGCGCACGAAGTTGTCGAGGATCGCGACCTCGTGGCCGCGGGTGGCGAGGTGCAAGGCGGTCGGCCAGCCGCAGTAACCGTCACCCCCAAGTACGAGCACGCGCATGATCTCGTCTCCCTCTAGGCTTCGCGGCCGTGCTCGGCCCGCAGACCCGTCGCCGGCGGCGGTCGCCTCACGCCGATCGCGAGCGAGCGGGCGAAGATCGAGGCGGCGGTGAGGACACGCGCCTCGCGCAGCCGCTGCAGGGCGATCCGGCGCAGGTGTCGCGCTTCGCGCCAGCGATACCAGTCGGCCCCGCAGAGCTCGACGGCCTCCGGGTGGCGCTTCCGCAGCCGTCCCATCACCTCGGCGAGCCCCTCGCGCAGCCGCATGCGATCGAGCGTCTGATTCGCGCCGTGCAGGCGATAGCGGAAGGCCGGTCGATCGACGAAGGCGACGGGCGTCGTGAGGGACACCCGGCAGGCGAGATCGAGGTCCGCGTGGCGCTTGAGGCTCGCGTCGATGTCGCCGGCACGGTCGAACGCGGAGCGCCGGATGAGGGCCGTCTGGAGATAGACCGGCAGGCCGTCACGCAGGATGTCGCGGATCCCGATGCGGCGCCCGTCGAGGTGAACCGCCTGCGCCTCCGGCACGACCGTTCCCACGCTTCGGCCGTCCGCGGTCTCGATGACGCCGTTGGAGAAGACGGCGCCCAGCTCGGGATGACCCTCGAGATAGGCGGCCAGCTCACCCAGGCGGCCCGGAAGCATGACGTCGTCGGAATCATGGAAGGCGAGCAGCGCGCCGCGCGATCGCTCGACGCCGACCTGCCGCGCCCGCGCGACCCCGCCGTTCTTCTCCAGTCGGACGAGGGTCACCGGATGACCCGTCGACGCGACGACCCCGGCGGTGTCGTCGGTCGACGCGTCGTCGACCAGCACGACCTCGAATGGCGGGCAGTCGCGCTGCGCGAACACGCTCTCCAGCATGGCCGGCAGGAAGGCGGCGCGATTGTAGGTGGGAACGACGACCGAAATGGCAGGCCCTTCGCTCCCAGCCCCCCCCATTGTTGCCGGCCTCCATACGAAGAACCGGGCTACGGTGCAAATTGGTGCGGGGCGCTACTGGACGTAGCCGAGGGCCTTCAGGCGCTCGCGTTGACCCTGGTCGACCGCGGCCGGTGCGGCGGTCGTGCCCGGTGGGGAGAGCCGGAGTCCCAGGACGTGGTGACCGCTCGCGACCTCGGGGGCGAGCGTGACCTCGGCGACCCCTGCGGAGGCGTCGATCGTGCCGACGGGCACGAACTCCGACGGCTCCTCGGAGAGGAACGACTTCCGCCGCCATCGCGCATAGCCCCAGAGCCATGGGCGCGGGCCGATCGGCGTGCTGGCGGCCTCCACGCGGTATACGCCGGCCGGCACGCCGAGCGAGATCCGGAGTGGGGACGTCGAGACGCCCTCGAAGATGGTGACGCCGCGGCCGGTCCAGAGCCAGCCCGCGGGATCGAACGCTGCCGCCGCAGTGTCCTCGTCGACTCGCACGCAACGCGGGATGGGTGGGCTGTGCATCTGCCAGAAGTCGGTGCGCAGCAGGAACGGTCTGGTCGGGACGTCGTATCGACTCGTGCGATACGCACGGTCGCGAGCGGCGAGACGCGCCTGGATCTCCGCGCGAAGGCGCGCCAGGCGCCGCTCCCGGTGCGGTCCATCGACGGGCCGTCTGCGCGGGCCGTCCATGTGGTAGAGCCGTTCGGCGCCCTCGCAGCGCGCGCCGAAGGTGTCCGGCGTTCGCTCCTCGAGCAGGAAGTGATGCGTCCGGACGGCCTGGTACTCCTCCCACGCGTAGTACGCCGCGACCTCGCCGCACGGTCGCGCGAGCCGGCCGCTCGGGTCGAGCCGCGCCTGCCCGTCGACGACGACGCCCGCCGGCAGGGGCACGTCGAGGAGACGCAGCAACGACGGCACGACGTCGACGTGCTCGCTCATCGTGTCGCAGCGTTGGCCGCGCGCGACGCGACCGCCCGCGACGATCCAGGGCACGTGCTGCACGCCGTCGGCGAGCGTGTCGCTGTGCTCGATGTAGCCGTCTTCGGCGAGCTCCTCGCCATGATCGGCGGTGACGACGATGATCGTGTCGCGCAGCTCCGGATCGTCGGCGCGGATCGCGGCCACCAGCCGGGCGATCTGCTCGTCGGCGTACTGGATGCGTGTGTCGTAGACGGCCGTGTAGTAGGCGCGGTCGAGGCCTGTGAAGTCGCGCGCGTCGTTGCGGTTCCAGCGCCGCCGATCACGACCGAAGTCGGGCTCGCCGTTGGGTCGAAAGCGACGCGCCTCGTCGCCCGGAACCGGGAACCGCAGACCTCCCTCCGGCAGCGTCCGGGGAATGTGCATGTCCATGAAGTGGAGGTACAGGAAGAGGGGACGGCTCCGGTCCCGCTCGCGCCAGAGCGCGACGGCGCGGTCGACCAGCGGCTTGGCGTCGCCGTGGCCCTGCTCGGCGGTGAACGGGAGCAGCTCGAAGTGATCGAAGGTGCGCCCGAAGGGGCTGTCCGCCACCACCCATGTGTGCGCGCTCACCGCCTCCGTCACGTAGCCGGCGCTCCGGAGCGCAGCGGGCAGGAGCGTCGCGGTCGGGTCCGGGCGCGCGAACGACATCTCGCGCGGGTGCGCGTCGGTCTGAAAGGACCCCAGGATGTTCACGTGGTAGTAGCGCCCGCTCATGAGCTGCGGCATCGAGGGGCGCGTTGCGTGCGAGTTCGCAAAGTGGCGTTCGAAGAGCGCGCCGTCGGTCGCCAGCCGATCCAGGGTGGGCGACGTCGGACGCGGGTTTCCCCACGCGCCCAGCCGATCGGCGCGCGTCGTGTCGAGCAGGATGAACACGACCGACGGCGGCGCCGCGAGCGCGGGGCTCCACGCGGCGCACGCGATCAGTATCGCCGCGAGGCGCCGCCCGAGCATGCGGCTCGCTAGTCGGCGCCGTGCGAGGAGTCAAGGTGACGTGGCGCCGCCTTGCCGCGCCGCAGGGCGGACGATAGAAACGACGTCTCTCGTGACGAAGCCCAGCGTCCTCATGGTCGGGCTCGACGGGGCAGGGTGGCGGCTCCTCGAGCCGTGGGCGCGGGCGAAGCGTCTTCCCCACCTGGCGTCGTTGATGGAGCGCGGAGCGTGGGGAGCGCTTCGCTCGACGATCCCCGCGCTGACGCTGCCGGCGTGGTCGTCGTTCATGACCGGACGCAATCCGGGCGGTCACGGGGTGTACGCGTTCCGCCGTCTGGCGCCCGATCGCTACGACGGTCGAGGGCTCGCGAGCGCCGCCGATCTCCACGGGCCGACACTGTGGGACGTGATCGGTGCGGCCGGACGGCGCGTGGGCGTCGTCAACGTCCCGCCGTCGTATCCGCTCCGTCCGGTGAACGGATTCATGGTGGGCTGCATGCTGACGCCGCCCGGCGTCGCGTTCACCCATCCGCCGGAGCTGACCGGGGAGCTCGGCGACTACGTGATCGACACGAAGACGCCGCGCGACCTCCGCCCCGAGAACCCCGTCTTCCGGACGCGCGCCCTCGAGTACGCAGCCGCGCTCCGGCGACAGACCGAGCGGCGCACGGCGGCGTGCGTGCACCTCATGCGCGCGCATCCCGTCGACGCGTTCTGTGTCGTCTTCTACGCCCCCGATCGCCTGCAGCACTACTTCTGGAACCGGCTCCAACCGGAAGAGGGGGTTCGTCCCGAGCCCGACCAGGAGATCGACGCTGCACTCGCCGCCACCTACGCCGCGGTCGACGACGCGATCGGGGCGCTCGTCGCCGAGGCCGGGCCGCAAGCGAACGTCGTCCTGCTCTCCGACCACGGCTTCACGCACAGCCCGCGGCGATCGGTGCGCATCAACCGATGGCTCGCCGATGCGGGCCTGCTGGCGCAACGTCCTCTCTGGACGCTCCGGCGCAAGGTGATCCGGAAGGCCCTGCCGAAGACCTGGCGCGCACGCTACGACACGCTGGACCACATTCTCGTGAATCGTGCTCGCACCCAGGCGTGGAGCGACACGATCTTCACCAACACCGCCGCCATCTGGGTGCACGCGGCCGGCCGCTATCCACTCGGCTGCGTGGCGCCCGGTGCGCCCTACGAGGCCGTGCGTGATCGGATCAAGACGGGGCTCGAGGCACTCCGCGACGAGGGCGGCGCGCGTGTCTTCCGCGGCGTCTTCCGTCGCGAGGAGATCTACTCGGGACCCTACGTCGACGCGGCGCCCGACCTCGTGGCGGAGTGCGAGCCGGACTTCGGCATCGTCTACGAGAGCCTGCGACGCGATCTGCGCGAGCGGACGCTCTTCGGGCCGTTCCGAGAGGAGGGATACACGGGGACGCACGACCCCGAGGGGCTCTATCTATTCGCGGGCCCGGCGATCGACGCCCACGGGCGGGATCGCGAGTATCCCATCGAGTCGATTGCGCCGACCGTGCTCCACCTGCTCGGGCTCGCGGTGCCCCGCAGCATGGAGGGACCCGTGTGCGCGTCGGTCCTGCGCGCCGACCATCGCGCCGCGCATCCGATCGAGTACACGGACGTCGAGACGGCCGGCGTCGAGGCGACCGGAGAGTGGGGGTCGGCCGAGGCCGAGGCGCAGATCGCCGAGCACCTGAAGGGCCTCGGCTACATGGAGTAGGGGCGTGCCCAAGGTCCTCATCATCGGTCTCGACGGCGCCACCTGGACGGTGCTCGAGCCCTGGGCTCGGGCCGGGCGCATGCCGCGCCTCGCGGCGTTGATGGACCGCGGTACCTGGGGACCGCTGCGCTCGACGATCCCGGCGCTCACGATGCCGTCGTGGTCGTCGTTCGTGACCGGCAAGAACCCGGGCGGGCACGGGATCTACGCGTTCACGCGCACGGCGCCGCATGCCTACGAGCCCGGCGGGATCGCGAACGCGGCCCACCTGCGGTCGGCGACGCTGTGGGATCATCTGGGCCAGGCCGGGCGGAGCGTCGGCGTGATCAACGTGCCGCCGTCGTATCCTCTGCGTCCGGTGAACGGCTACGTGGTCGGCTGCATGCTGACGCCGCCCGGTGAGCGCTTCACCGAGCCGGCCGAGATCGCGACCGAGCTCGACGGCTATCAGATCGACCTCAAGGCGCCGCGCCAGCTGCGCGCGAACATGACGACGTACGCGGAGCGCTCGACGACGTACCTGTCCGCGCTATGTACCATGACGCAGCGGCGCGCCGACGCGGTCGTGCGACTGATGGTTCGGCATCCCACCGACGTCGTCTGCGTCGTCTTCTATTCGCCCGATCGCGTCCAGCACAACTTCTGGGACGAGCTCGACGATCGGCCGCGCAGCGGCGACGACGCGCGCGTGCGTCGCGCGGTGGAGGAGGTGTACTCGAGCCTCGATGCGGCGCTCGGACGGGTGATCGACGCTTCCGGGCCCGATGCGACCGTGATCCTCGCTTCCGACCATGGGTTCGTGCCGAAGCCGGCGCAGAGCGTGCGCATCAACCGCTGGCTCGCCGACCATGGCCTGCTCGCCGAACACCGTCTCTGGACACTGCGGCGAAAGGTGATCCGCAGCCTCCCCGAGGCCTGGCGGGGGCGCTGGGACACGCTCGACCACATCCAGGTGCGCCGTCCGGCGACCGCCGCATGGGCCGAGACGCTCGACAACGCGACCGCGGGGATCTGGGTCCACCTGCGCGGCCGCTACCCGCTCGGCTGCGTCGAGCCCGGCGCCGCCTACGAAGCCGTCCGCACCCGCATCGTCGACGGCCTGGGCGCGCTGCGCGACGGCGCGGGACGTCCGGTTTTTCGCAGCGTCCTGCGGCGCGAGGACCAGTACCACGGTCCGTTCGTCGACGAGGCGCCGGACGTCATGGCCGTCTGCAACCCCGGCTTCGGGGTCCTCAACTACAGTCTCCGCCGCGACCTGCGCAGCCGCGAGCTCTTCGGATTCTTCGACGAGGCGGGCTTCACGGGGACGCACGATCCCGCCGGGATCTACCTGTTCGCCGGGGCGAGCGTGCGCGCGCTCGGCCGGCACGACGAATACCCGATCGAGTCGATCGCACCCACGGTGCTGTATCTGCTCGACGTCCCGATCCCGCGCAGCATGGACGGTCCCGTATGCACGAGCGTGCTCGATCCGCAGCTCGTCGCGACGACGCCGCCCGTCTACACCGACGTCGAGGCCGAGGCGCGATCGGCCGCCACGTGGGCGTCGGCCGAGGACGAGGCGCACGTCGCCGAGCACCTGCGGTCCCTCGGCTACATGGAGTGACGCCGACCCAAGACTCCGTCTTGGGTCGGGGGCGAGAGTGTGGCGTCGGTGGCACGCGCGACCGACATGCCGCGGCCAGCGAAGCTGGCGCGGCAGGCTGGGAACGCCCCCATTCAAGCGAGCGCTCGGCGAATTGCCGTGCGGGCCCAGAGGCCGACGCTTCGGGCGTTGGCGTCGAGGCGCAGGGCCCACCAGAGCTGGTTGCGCGCCCCGTCGAGCTCGCCGCGAGCGTAGAGCTTGCGCGCGCTCCGATAGGCGCGATGCGCGAGCCACTTCCGAAAACGGGTCGCCTCTGCGCCGGTCGGGTCGGCGCCCAGGCGGGCGAGCTGGACGCGCGTCACGAGCCAGCTCTCGGCGGTGTTGGTGGCGCGCACGACGTGCTTTCCTGTGTCGGCGGCGCCGTGGACGCGATAGACGCCGTACGGGCGGGACGTGCACCACACCGGGCCCAGGCGGCCGACGCGGAACCACATGTCGCGGTCGGCGACGTGGCCGAAGGCGGTGCAGAAGCCGCCGGCGCGCTCGTAGGCATCCCGTCGCACGACGACGCCGGCGAACTGCCCGAGCTGTTGGATGGCTTGCAGGGGGAGGAAATCGGCGATCCGGGTCCCGGCGAGGCGCGGCTCGGGGCCGATGACGTCGGTCCAGCGGTCGGCCTCGTCGACGGTCACGACCTGGCCGAGGATCATGACGACGTCCGGGTGCGCGGCGACGATCGCCTCGCACTCGGCGTAGAAGCCGGGCAGGACCATGTCGTCGCCGTGCAGCAGGTGCACCCAGCGCCCGGTCGCGTGCGCGACGCAGGCGTTGAAGGTCGCGGTCGGCCCGAGGTTCTGTGCGTTGCGGGTGAACGTCACGCGGCCCGCTGCGAGCTCCGCGACGACCGCCGCAGGATCGTCGGCGGTGGAGCAGTCGTCGACGACGGCGATCTGCATCGCGTCGGCACCGCGATCCTGCTCGAGGACGCTCGCGAGCGTGCGCCGGAGATATGTGGCGCAGTTGTAGGTGGGGATCACGACCGACCAGAACGGGCGGGGGAGGCCACCCGCCACCGGCGCGATCGGCGGCGTCTGACGCGCGAGCTCGGCCTCGGACGGCGGCTCGGGGAGTCCCCACGCGAACATCCCGTGTCGGCCGATCAGACGCGCGCGAGCGCCACGCCGGCCGAGAAGCCCTCGCCGAGCGACTCGGCGATACCCTGGAAGACCCATCGGCCGTAGCGTCCCACGCTGTGGACGTCGTGCTTCGCCAGCGCCGCCGTCGCTTCGGCGACCCAGCGCGAGCCGGGCCACGACCAGGTGTAGGCGACGTCGATCCAGGTCGGATCGACGACCTCGGCGTCGCCGATGAAGCCCCAGTCCTCGAGTTCGCGAAGGACCGCGTCGCCGTAGCGTCGCATGGCTTCGTCGCTCGGTCGCGCCGAGCCGTCGAGCGTGCCGACGAACGCGCGCTCGACGTAGATGCTGACGCGCCGTGCGCCCTGGTCGGGCGGCGGAACGAAGTCGGCGTCGACGTTGTCGTAGAAGCCGATGCGGTGGAAGCCGGCACGCGAGGAGGGGACGTAGATCCAGTGATCGTCGGGGCAGGCGGGACCGCGCCGTGCCCCCACGTTCAAGACGAGGACCGAGGTGAACGGATCGGGCGACGCATCGAGACGGAGCCCACTCATCGCCACGACATGATTGAGCGGCAGGGTCGAGAGGAGCGTCGTGTACCGCTCCGCCGACCCGTCCGCGAAATGGACGGCGTGCCCGGGCAGATCGATGCGAACCGCGCGCTTCCCGTAGCGGACCTGCGACAGGTCGGCCAGGCGCCGGCAGAGCGTCCCGAGGCCGTCCGCCGGGTACGCGAAGCCCGCGTTGTAGCCGACGGGAGGCGTGTCCTGGAGGGCTCCCTGGGCCGCGAGCGTCAGGTTCACGGGCGACTTGTACGCGTCCTGCGGCGCGATGCGGTCGTGGAGGCCGGCGGTGTAGAGGGCGTGGAAGGGCTCGAAGAAGAGCTCGCCCAGCGTCCGCCCGAAGCTCTGCTCGAGCCATTCGCGCATCGTGCTTACCGGGCGCGCCGGCTGCGCCATCTCCGCCAGCGCCCGCGCCGCGACGTCCGGCCCGAGGCTTCGCAGGTGGTTCTGCAACGGATACGGAACATATCGCCTCGAATCCGGGAGGTAGACCGACGAGCGGCGCTCGTAGCGACGCAGCGGTGTCATCGACTCGATGTAGCGCAGCACGGTGGGCGCTCCGCCGAAGATCCAGTGTCCGCCGCCGATCTCGAACCGGTACGCACGGCGATCCGCGGGCCGCTCGCGAAGCCGCCGCGATTCACTGGGCCGGACGTAGTACGACGAGCAGATTCCGCCCGGGTCCTCGGTTGCCTCGAACACCGGGGCGCCCGACGCGACAGCGGCCGCGAGGCCGGTCACTCCGGCGCCGAGGATCACGGTGCTCATGTGGTCGCACGGAGATAGGAGCAGGGTGCCGGGCTGTCAAACCTTCGCGTCGCCCCGTCGGCTGGGCCTCGATGCTCAAGTGGGATTGTTCCTCGACTATCGGGGGTGGTCGGGGGTATGCATATGCCGATGGCCGGCCATGCCCGGCGCCGCGTCCGCGCCCTCGCGTGCTCGATGACGGGCCTGCTGCTGCTCGGCCTCGCACCCGCCGTACGTGCCGAGTTGTACACCCTCGCGCGATGGGGGTTCGGGGCGTACGGAAGCCGATCCACCACCGGCACCACGATGGCATCGATTCCGGGCGACAGCTTCGGCGACGGGATCGACGTGGTGGGCTTCGCGTCGGCGGCGGCTCACGCCGGCTATCTCGGCATGGGGACGGCGGCGGCGTTCAGCACGATGAACCAGTTCCCGACGGCGATCTCGGGCGCCGACGCCAACGCGGTCGCGGAGAGCCAGGATGTCGTCACTCCCCACGGACTCCCGGCCGGGACGCCGGGCTATCTCGTCTATAAGCTCGCCGTGTCGGGCACGAACTCCTCCGTCATCGGGCCGACGCATTCGGGGGACCACATCACCATGGGCGGGGCGGGCGTCTACTCCGTCCTCCTCGGCGTGACCTGCCCAGAATCCGAGATCGTTCCGCCGACCGGGGCGGTGCCCTCCTGCGACGAGATCACCACCGGGCCATTGCGGTTCGACTCGATCAGCTACGATCACGTCCCTGCGGAGCTCCCGGTGCCGATCCTGTTCGAGACGACGATCGGCGTGTATCTGATCATGACGTCCGAAGCCGGGATCGCCTTCGACCCGACCGTCGCCGAGACCTTCGACGGTGCGACGAGCTTCGGCGGCACGATCGAGGTCACGTCGCTCGAGCTCCAGGACGCGAACCACCAACCGGTTCCCGGGGCATCGTTATCCGCGACGTCCGGCACAGACTACCCGATCGCCGCCGGCGGCACGACGACGACCCTCCCGGGTGGCGGGACGACCACGACGCTCCCGGCGGGAGCCGCGTGCGGCGGCGTTGCCGGGCTAGTGCGAGCTCGCTGCAAGCTCGACGCAGCGCTCGACACCGCGCTCTGCGCCGATCCAATCCCGCGTGCGCTGATGCACACGCTCCACGCGAATCTCGCGGCGGCCGACGGGTTTCTTCGCCGCGCCATCGGCGCATCCGGCGCGAAGCAGGCCCACCTCGTGAAGAAGGTGCGACACGACCTGCGTGTCGTCGCCGCCCGAACGGATGCGGCTGCCGGGACGAAGAGGGCGAAGCGACACGTGTCTCCGACATGTGCGGCCACGATCGACGGGATCGTCGCCGACATCGTGGCGGATCTGGTGTAGATGGGGCCGTGTCTAGGTTCACATAACCTCTCTTATCAGACGTTGGCATGTGGGGCCCAAGTGCGAATGTCCGGTTCCTCCAAAGTAGAGATGTCCGCTTTTCGGTCACAGTGGCCGGATGCCTGGACCCCTCACGTTGAGCATGAAGGGACTGGATCGCCTGCAGGTCATCACCATCAATACCGCCGATGGCGTCCTCCGCGCGTGCGGGGATGGCGCGCGCGATCCCGGCGAGCATGCGACGACGGCAAGCTCGGGGCCGGAGACTGCTGTTCGCCCGATTGTCATACGGCGTCCGCCGACGGCTCGGCATGCGACGACGGTAGCCCCTGCACGATGGGAGATCTGTGCGATTCCGGCGCGTGCTTTCGCCGTCGTCCGAAGACGCAGGCCATGGTCCCGAGCGCGGAGGCAGTGCTGCTCCTGCTCTTCGGCCTCTTGCGGAGCGGGCACATTCGGCTTCGGCGTCTTGATGGCTGGCGAGACCTTTCCGGCGAACCGTTTGACCGATGGTCGAGGGAAGGAATCGCTGTCGGTGCGTAGGGCTCGCGCACAGAACGGCGGACCGGCCCTCCTCCCTGGCCCGATCCAGCGGCTCGAGCCTATGATGGCGGCATGGCACAGCGACCACTCATCTTCGTCCCCGCTCTGGTCCTCCTGCTGCTCGTCTGCGCACGGACCCGAGCGGAGGAGCACTCGATGATGTCCAAGAGCGCAGGCGACACGCGGCAAGCGCTTCCCCTCCCGGCGATGATGGCTGAGCACCAGAAGCAAAACATGCGCGAGCATCTTGCTGCAATCCAAGCCATCATCGCGGCCATCGGTCGAGACGACATGGACGCCGTTGCCAAAGCGGCGGCACGCATCGGCTACTCTGAAGCTATGGGGCAGATGTGTGAGCACATGGGCGCGGCGGCACCGGAATTTACGCCCATGGCCCTCAACTTTCATCGCACGGCCGACACCATAGGCGAGGCCGCTCGGCGCGGCGACCGCGCGGGAGTCCTGTCCTCGCTCGACCGGACCCTGCAAGCCTGCGTCGGCTGTCACGCCACGTATCGGCAAGAGGTCGTTGACGAAGAAACGTGGAAGCGGCTCACCGCTGCCACTCCGTCACATTGATGAAGGAGCAGCAAACGCGACCAGATTGCGTCGGTGGGAGGCCATCGGATTTTCCACAGCTTGACCGACACCACCGCGCGTGCAGCGGCACCATGATTCCGTGTGCTCCCTGCGGTGTGCGCGACATATACAATGGTTGTCTGGGAACGCCCGGCGAGTGCGGTCGATCGACGACCGCGAACGACGCATCCCTCGTGTTGGCGCGTGGCCGGGGTTCGCGTTCGCGGCTGACGTGGTCGCTGCGCGGCGGACCCGCCGCGTCGCCGTCGGACTTCGGGAATCCGCTTCAGTCCACGGGGTATGCGCTCTGCACGCATGATGGGGCCGGACATGCAGCGACCGCCGGCGTCGTGGCCGCGGGTTCGTGCCCCGGTCGCCGGCGCTGCTGGAAGGGGAAGAAGCGCGGCTACGTCTACGACAACCCGCGCGCGCCAGGCGGACTCTCGCACCTCCGTCTTCGCGCCGGCGCCGCCGGCCGTTCCCGCTTCGACGCGATCGGCGCGGGAACGAACCTCTTCCTCCCCGCCATGCCCATCCCGACAGATGCTGACGTGGTCGTGGAGCTCAAGCGGACCGATCAGGACGGGATCGGGATCTGCTGGGCGGCGGACCACACACGCGTCAAGAAGAACAGCGCGGATCTCTTCGTAGCCACGGGGCAGTAGGTGCTCCGGCGCGAGGGTGCCGGTCCCCCTGTCAGGACGCTCTTCCGAGCGTCAGGAGGCTGACTCCCCTCCCCCGCGCCGCAAGGCGCCCCGGCGCCTGATTCGGCGCGGGGGACGGCACGCGTCTTGCCTCGTTCAGCCTGACCGCGGGCCTGAAGGGAGTGTGTCCATGGGGGTTCGTCTCAGCATCAAGACGCGGCTCACGGGGTTGGCCGTGGTCCTCGCGATCGGCGCGTCGCTGCTCGCCGTGTACGTCTACGCAACCATCGAGACGGTCAAGGTGAACGGCCCCTACTACTCCGACATCACGCTCGGGAAGGACCTCATCACCGACATCGTTCCGCCGCGTGCGAACATCGTGGAGCCCTTCCTTCTGGTCTACCTCATGGCCGAGGAGACGGAGCCCGGCACCCGCAAGGCGATCATCGAGCACTACCAGGAGCTGCGGCGCGTATCGGCCGAGCGCTACGAGTACTGGAAGCAAACGCTGCCGCACGATCCGGTGACGGCGGCACTGCTGGCCGACACGTACCGGGCGGCCGAGGACTTCTTCAACCTGGTCGATCAGCAGTTCCTGCCCGCCCTTCGCAAGAGTGATCTCGCGACCATCGGCGATCTGATCCAGGGGCCGCTCAAGACGAAGTACAACGAGCACCGCGCCGCGATCGACAAAGTCATCGACATGGCCAACCGTCGCAACGAGGCGAAGGAGGACGAAGTCGATCGCCTCGTGCGCCATCGCATCGTCGCCTTCTTCGTCGTCGGCGGTGGCTTCGTGATCGTCGCGAGCCTCCTCTCCTGGCTCATCTCCCGCTCGATCACGCTGCGCATGGAGCAGACGGTCGCGGTCTTGCGCAATCTCGCGCAGGGCGACCTCACCGGTCGCCTCCCGGCGACCAGCTCGGACGAGATCGGTCAAATGGCCCGTTGGTTCAACGGATCGGTCGACAAGCTCCAGGACATGGTGAAGCAGGTGACGCAGGCGGCCCTGTGGACGGGCGGCACCGCGCGCCAACTCGCGACCGCGAGCCAGCAGCTCTCGGGCGGCGCGCAGCAGCAGGCCTCGAGCCTCGAGGAGACGGCGGCGACGCTCGAGGAAATCACCGCGGCGGTTCGGCGCAACGCCGACAGCGCCCATCAGGCGAACCAGCTCGCGACCGCCTCGCGCGACACCGCCGACAAGGGCCGTCAGGTGGTGACGGCGGCCGTGCGGGCGATGGGCGACATCAATCAGGCCGCCGGGCAGATCTCGGACATCATAAACGTCATCGACGACATCGCCTTCCAGACGAACCTGCTCGCGCTCAACGCCGCGGTCGAAGCCGCGCGCGCCAACGAGCACGGCCGCGGCTTCGCGGTCGTCGCCGCCGAGGTCCGGACCCTCGCACAGCGATCGGCCGCCGCCGCCAAAGAGATCAAAGGTCTCATCCAGGATTCGGCGCACAAGGTGAAGGCGGGCTCGGAGCTGGTGGACACCTCGGGCCGTACGCTCGAGGAGATCGTCGCGTCCGTGCGTCGCGTGACCGACATCATCGCCGAGATCACCGCCGCGTCGCAGGAGCAGTCGCAGGGCATCGAGCAGGTGAACCGCGCGGTCGCACAGATGGACCACGTGACGCAATCGACGGCCGCGCAGACCGAGCAGGTGTCGGGCACGGCGCAGTCGCTGACCTCGCAGGCCGACCAGCTCCAGACCCTCGTGGGGCGGTTCAAGCTCGACGTCGATCCGGCGCCGACCACCCTGCCGGCGCCGGCCCTCGCAGAACCAAACGCGGAAGCGACGCCGACCGTCGCTGCGGCGCGTGCCGCCCGCCCACGGACGAACGTGTGGGAGTCCACGAGCGCCTTCGAAGAGTTCTGACCCGGGTCGTGCAACTGAGCACCGCCGCCGGGCGGCATGGGAGAAGCGGACATTACGTACTTTGTGTTGACGTGCGACCTCCTTGCCCCCTACCCCCAGCTCGCGCGGATCGCGCTACCAGCCGAAGAGCGACAGGAAGAAGCGCGTGCGGCCGAAGATGTCCGGATCACGGCCCGGGAGCGCCCACACGTGGATGAGCGCAAAGAACGTCCACACCCCGGCGATGCGCCGTAGCCGGCCGGCGGCTCCGCCGGCGGGAGCGTCCATGCCGCGTCGCCGCTGCTCGCGCAGCATCGAGATGGTGATCCCGCACGCCAGGAGAAAGCAGTACAGCAGCCGCGAGTGCATCACGGCCCAGGTCCCCGCCAGGCTCCGGCTGAGGAACGCCGGCTGCTCGATGGTGTGGTAGTACATGTTGCCCGCGAATGCGGCGGCGAAGGTGGCCGCGGCGATGCGCAGTTGGGGGTGGTGGCGGAAGCGGCGCACGAAGGTCGGGAAGAAGAAGAACTCGGCGAGCACCTCCTTGAAGTAGTAGTAGTAGCGGTTCCAGAACTCGACGACCGACTCCGCCAGCAAGGGCTTGTAGGTGTTGCGGAAGGCGTTGAAGCCAAAGAGGCGCAGCACTCCTATGATCACGTGCCCTTTCATGGCGAGCCGAAGCGTCACCCACACCAGCTCGAGGTAGAGGCTGAACCAGACGACGCCGAGCGGCGCGCTGCCGGGATGCGGCACCAGATCGGGAAGCCTCGGCACCCCGAGCGTCCAGCCACCGAGCACCCTCGTGAGCGGGCTCTTCGGGTCCGCATAGACGGCCGCCGCCATCATCTCGACGACGCCGCGCCAGACGAGCCCGAGCAGGATCAGCCGGACGCCCGCGAGCTGCGAGCGCGCGAAGGCCTCGGCCGTCCGGGCCTCGATCCCGGTCAGGTAGTCGAACCCCTTCCCGTAGGGCGTGTTCGTGCCGCCCCACGCGGGGAACAGATAGAAGAGGTGGTCGGCGAGCTTCGTCCCCGCGAGCTTCCCTCGCTGCCCGGTCTTGAGGAGATAGCCGAGCCGCCAGATGACGAACGGCAGCATCGGCACGATCGCAGCGAGCAGCTGTCGCGGGGCCCCCGCCGGCGCCGTCCAGAAGGCGACGAGACCCAAAGCGAGCACGGCATGCAGGAAGAGCTGCGGGCGGCTTCGCACGGCGAGCGGCATCCGTCGCAGCTCGAGCGCCACGCGCCACACGCCCCAACAGAGCCCCACGAGGATAGGCGCCCCGAGCCACACGGCCCACGCCGGCCCGTCCGATCGATCGTCCATGCGCTCCACCGCGAACGCCAGCGCGGCGAGAGAAAGCAGGCGACGACGGCGCGGCGCGTCCAGCCAGCCGACGACCGGCGCCACCCGCGCCGTCCACCAGGACAGCAGCGCGGGATCTTCATGGAACTGCACGAGGGCGCGAAGGCGGGTGCCGGGCCCTGCCCCGCGACTCATGACGTCTCGCGCCCGATCAGGTCGAGGATGCTGCCGATCGAGCGCAGTTCTCCGGGATCGAGGCCGAGGGTCGCGAAGTCGATGCCGAAGCGCTCCTCGAGCCAGGTCACGATCTCCAGGATCGCGAGTGAGTCGATGAGTCCCGAGGTCACGAGGCCCTCGTCCTCGCCGAGGCCCTCGACGGGCAGCCCCGGCTTCTGGATCGTACGCAGGAACGCCCGTAGCGCGGTGGCGCGCTCGGCCCGCGTCACCAGCGCGGCGCTCAGTGTCCGGCTCCGCTCGAATGCAGCACGGTCGTCAAGTCGAGCGGCTCGAGCGTGGTGCAGCGCTCCTTCACGTGATCGCGATTGATCTTCCCCCGCGAGGTCCGCGGGATCGCGTCGATCAGGTACCAGCGCACCGGCATCTTGGGCTCGGCGAGGTGGTCCTTCATCCAGCTGTGCAGCGCGCGGAGGGTTGCCGGGCTCCCGTCGTCGAGCACCACCGCCATGCCGACGTTCTGGCCGTAGGCGGGGTCGTCGAGCGCGAAGGTGCACACGTCGGTCGTATGCGGAAAGCGCTCGACCACCGCGTCGACGTCGCCCGGATAGATCTTCGTCCCGCCCTTGTTGATCTCGTCGCGCTCGCGGCCGCGCAACACGAGCCGGCCCGTCGCGTCGAGTACGCCGATGTCACCGGTGAGGAACCAGCCCTCGCACACCACCTGCTCCGTCAAGTCGTCGCGATCGAGGTAGCCGCGCATCAGCGCGGGCGTGTTCAACCACACGAAGCCCGGCTCGTCGACCTCGCATATCTGCGACGGGTCGAGGGGCACGCCGCCCTCGCGGGTGCGCAGCACCTGCACCACTGCACCCCAGCCCTCTCCGATGAGGCCGTCTTCGGGGACGACGTCGTGCCCGGCGAGGCCCGCGACCCAGCTCCCGGTCTCGGTGATGCCGTAGGCGTTGCAAACGGCGGGCGTGCCGGTCCAGGTGCGGATGTCCTGCCAGGCCTGTGCCGAGAGCGGTGCCGAGCCGACGTGGACCCGCTCGAGCGTGCCCTTCTGCGGCCGCTTCGCGAGCTTGAGCGCGAGGCGCCACATCGAGGGCACCGACGACATGAAGGTCACCTCGTGCTCGTCCACCAGAGCGCCGAGCCGCATGAGGAGGTCGGGCTGGAACGGCGGCGTCACGAGAAGGTCCTGCCCCGAAAGCCACGGGTAGAGCGCGTTGCAGATGAGCCCGTGCCCGAAGTGCGTCGGCAGCAGGCAGAGCGTGCGGCGGAACGCGTCGAGGCCGAGCGCCTGCCGCAGCGCGATCCAGCGAGCCCGCAGCGAGCGGTGCGTGTGCACGACACCCTTCGGGTTCCCGGTCGAGCCGGAGGTGAAGAGGATGAGCGCGTCGTCATCGAGCTTCGCCCGCGCCGGCAGGGGCGGACCAGCGGCCGAACCCGGCGGCTCGATGGCGTCCACGATACCGACGCCGGCGGTGGCGAGCGCGCCGCGCACGGCGCCGGTGGTACCGTCGTCGACGAGGCCGAGTCGCGGGCGTGCCGCACCAGCCAGGGTCTCCACCTCAAAGGCCGTGAGCCGCGCGTCGAGCGGGATAGCGACGGCGCCGACGCGCCAGATCGCGAGCAGCTCCGCGAAGAACTCCAGCCGGTTGCCGAAGAGCAGCAAAGCCCGATCGCCAGGACCCAGCCCCCGGCGTACGAGCCGCTGTGCCCGCGCCACAACTTCGCGCGGGACCTCGGCCCGCGTCCAGCGCCGACCGCGCACCGGCTCCGACAGATTGCCGACCTGGAGATCCAGGAACACGGTCGGGACTCCTAACTCGGGGTGGCGGGCCAGAGCAAGGAACGCCGGTCGACCCGCCGGTCCGTTATCGGTACACTCCGCCCGTGGTGGGACCTCGCCCGTCGCTGGTACGCAAGTGTGTCCTCCTGCTCACAGGCAATCTGATCCTCTTCATGGGGTACCGGATCGCCTTCCTCGCCTTCTTCGCGGATCCTACCGCCCGCAACGCGGAGGTCGAGGTCGTGCTGTACGGGCTCCGTCTCGACGTGGCTCTGCTCGCGATCGAGGGGATCGTCATCGGCGTGCTCTCGCTCGCGATGCGCCGGCTGCGTGCGCGCCTGGTCCTGGTCGCCCTCTGGGCCTTCACCTGCCTGAACTTGTTCGCGATCGTCTCGAACCTCCTCTTCTTCCATCAGCGGAACCAGCATGTCTGGGAGAACGTCATCGCCAACGTCTCCCAGCCGCGCGAGTTGTGGCTGGCACTCGAGCCGTTCCTCTACGAGTATCCGAGCGTGCCGCTCGCCGTGGCGCTCGGGCTGGTCGGCGGAGCTATCCTCGCGCGAAGGCACGCGCGGCCGCACACCGGCGAGCACCTCGATTTGTGGCGGCCGCGCGCCTTCGTCGGCGCGGTCGGGACGCTGCTGCTGCTGCTGGCCCTCAATCTCGAGGCCGTCCCGAGCCAGAAGAGCGGCGCGCTGGGCCACCGCAGAATCGACGCGGCTTCCAGCAAGTACTACGCCCAGTTCGGCGACTACATGCTGAACCAGGCCGTCATGAACCCCCTGCTCGACCTCATCCAGTTCGTCCCCGTGATGTTGACCCGACACGGCCATCACTACCGGATCGACGCCGAATCCGCCCTGCGGGAAACCACCGCACTGCTCGCCCTTCCAGCCGGCGACGCACGCTTCCCCCTGCTGCGCACGATCGAGGGTGAAAGCGGCCTCGGCGTGCGCAACGTGATCCTGCTCCAGGTGGAGGGCTTCGGCAGTAACATCCTCGAGCGCGACGTCGTGGACGGCCCGCTCACGCCGCACCTCCGCCAGCTCGCTCAAGACGGCCTGCTGTTTCCGACCGTGCTGCAGAGTTTCTGTGCCACCGACGGGTCGACGTTCGCCATCGTCACGAGCCTGCACCGCACCTACGCGGTCAGCGAGGGTGTATCGCGGTTCTTCCCGCACGAGGTCAACGGTCGCTACGGCGCCCTGGCGCGCGCGCTCGGCCCCCGGCGGCGTCATCACTACTTCTTCGCGGGATTCCGCCAGCGGATCGACGACTTCCTGCTCTTCATGGGCAATCAGGGCTATGAGGCGTTCGGGTACGAGCAGTTGGCGGCACGGCTCGGCGACCGGACCGCGACGGCCTCGACCGGGCTCGGGATCTACGACGGCCCGCTGCTCGAGCTGGTCGCCGACCAGCTCGTGCACGCGCCCCAGCCGTTCACCGCGCACGTGGTCACCTCGACGAGCCACTCGCCGTGGCAGCTTCCTCCGGGAGCCGGTGCGCCGCTCCAGGGACCCCAAGCGACCTTCCGCTATGCCGACGACAGCATCGGCGCGTTCATGGAGCGGCTGCGGCGCGAGCTGCCGGCGTTCGACAAGACGCTCTTCGTCATCGTCGGCGACCACACCAGCATCACATTCACCGACAGTATGCTCGAGCGCATCCGCGTTCCGCTGATCCTGTACGGGCCGGCCCTGTTCGGACGCGGGGAGCGCTGGGATGACCGGCGCGCGACGCGCGCAAGCCACGTCGACATCCTGCCCACGATCCTCGGCCTTCTCGAGGGATCGCATCCGTACGCCGGCGTCGGAATCAATCTGCTCGCGCCGGGTCCGGTCGAGCGCGGCGTCATCAGCAGCACCTACAACTCCAGCCTCTACGTACGCGACGCCTACGCGCTGCGCTTCGCGCCGTCCAACGGCAACCACGACCTCTTCAAGGTCGCGGCGTCCGAGATCGTCCCGAAGGACGTCGAGGCCGAGCAGCCCGAGGTCGCCAGGCGTCTGACGCGCGAGTACGTGGCCGTGTTCGAGACCACCGACCGGCTCACCCGGGAGAAGCGCGTGTTCCCCGGCGATGATGCCCTGGGACACGAGGCGCTGGCGGCGTGGTGGGGAGGCGACGGCCCGTGACGACGCTCGCACTTGCTCATGCCCGCGTCGCTGCTTATACGGACGCGACGAGAGCTCGATGAGGACGACGCCCGGCGCCCGGTTGCGCTGTGAGATCGCGAGCTGCGAGATCCTGCCCTTCATCGGGATCTACGACGCTTTCTCCGCGGCGCTCGCGGCCCGACACTTCGACGCCCTCTTCGTGAGCGGCTTTGGTTTCGCCGCGAGCCACCACGGCCTCCCCGACGTCGGCTTCGTCACGTGGTCGGAGATCGCCGCATTCGTACAGCGGCTGAGGGCCGTGCTACCCGAGCACCACCTGCTCGTCGACATCGATGACGGCTACGGGGACCCCGAGGTCGCGGCCCACGTCGTCACGGTGCTCGAGGGACTCGGGGCCTCGGCCGTCGTGCTCGAGGACCAGCGCCGGCCGCGCCGCTGCGGCCACTTCGACGGCAAGCAGATCCTCGACGTGGACGAGTACGTACCGAAGCTCGAGCGCGTACTCGCCGCCCGACGCGACCTGGTCGTCATCGCGCGCACCGACTCGTCCGACCCCGACGACATCGTGCGCCGCATGGCCGTCTATGCGGACGCCGGCGCCGACGCCGTCCTGGCTGACGGGTTGAAGGACCTCGCAGTCCTACGGGCGATCCGGGCACGCGTGCGCGTTCCCGTTGCTTTCAACCAGATCGCCGGGGGGAAGTCGGCGCCGTGCACTCTCGGCGAGCTGCGCGAGGCCGGCGCCTCGCTCGCGATCTACAGCACGCCGTGCCTGTTCGCCGCGCAGAGCGCGATCGAGGATGCGATGGTCGCGCTGCGCGAGCACGACGGCACCCTCGCGCGCGGGCACAGCGGAATCGGCGTCGCCGACTGCACCGCCGTTCTGAACGCGAATCTCGGGCGCCCGGCCAACCCGGAGCGCTGAGAGCAGGCGCCGCGTGCCCGACCGCGATCGCGTCGCGGCCGAAAGATCAGAAGACCTTCATCACGCCGACGGTCGGCTGATAGTCGTAGGGATCCGGGTTGGTCACCGGGACGTCGATGCCGGCGAGGAGGTACCAGTTGCAACCCACGTGGGTCCGGAAGGCCGGGGTGAAGATCAGGGTCGTGGTGTTCGGCCCGCGATCGTCGGTCGCCTGGGTCAGCGTGGTTCCCACGGAGAAGACCAGGTCGCCGAACGGCGTCGCATCGTGGTCCGTGAAGTAGTAGCCGGCCGCCAGATTTGCTCCGAAGGTGTTCCGGGCGCCGGCTTCGTCGAACGAGTCGTGACCGTACGGGACCGACATGCTGGCGCCGCCTCGCACGACGAGCTTCTGCCACGGATTGCTCCAGAACTCGTAGGCGGGCGTGATCGCGGCGATCCCGTTGCCATTGATCTCGTCACCGGTGGGCGCCCGGAACGACACGCCGAACGACTGCGTCAGGTCCTGCGACTCCGACAGGATCACGCGCGGCGTGATGGCGATGTCGCCCGCGGCCGTGTGGTAGCGCGACGTCGAGCCCTTGCTGCTCACCAGCAGGGGCAGGTCGTAGCGGAGCTCGAAGCGACGGCTGAGCGGTGTGTAGAGCGTGAAGGCGGGTCCGGTGTACGCGTTCCCGTTCTCGTTCGCATCGTGCGCGTACGAGAACGTGCCGATGATGAGGCGATAGAAGACGCCGTCCGCGGCGCCGATCCATCCCTGGCGCGGGGCGCCGCCCGATCCGTTGACGGGGCTCGCCCAGGCCTGATCCCACCCCTCGGAGAAGAACGTGCCGAGCGAGAGAGGACGCCACTTCGTGGGCTCGGCGTAGACGTCTCCGGTCAAGGACTCGATCGCGGCGTCCCATACGCCGACCCGCTCGGGCTCCGAAGAGGACGTCGCGCCGAGGGCTTGCCCTCCCCTCCCCACCGCCACCAACAAGCCAAGGACGCAGAACAGCCGTACGCTCATCGCAGAGTCTCCCTTCCATGGCCCGCGCCGCGCGCGATGTCCCCCCGAGCGCGCGCAGGGTTCGACTGTGTGCCGCTCCCCCTAGCGACCCGGCGCGTCGGTGGCAAACGGCTGGGGGACCGACCCAAGACTTCCTAGTCGACGACGAAGTCCTTGGTGGACACGACCGCGCCGTTGGCCGAGATCTCGACCTTGTACTTCCCGGTCGGCCAGCCGCTCGGCTTCGCGATGTGGAACTCGGTCGCCGACGGCCCGGTCGGTGCAATCGCCTGGGAGCTCTCGTTGACGAGCTGGCCGTCCTCGTAGGTCCAGCGCGCCGTCAAGGCGACCGACGGCGCAGCCCCCTCGCTCACGATCGACGCATAGATCGTGTCGGTGGTGGCGAACGTCGTCGTGGGCTGGGCCACCTTCTTGTCGGTGCCGACGGCCTTTCCGAGGTCCACCGTGACGACACGGAACGGAACCGGAGCCAGCGGCGCAGGCGGTGGCGCGGCAGCCTGCGGCGGCGGGGCTGCGGGCTTGGCGGGAGGCGGCGGCGGGGCTTCGGACTTCGAGCAGGCGATGGCGCCCGCCACGAGCCCCGCGGCCACGACGGAGATCATCAGGCTTCGGATGCGCATCGGTTGGCTCCCTTCTTGGGTGCTCAGCGATCCGGGATCTTCAGCACCTGACCCGGATGGATCAGGTTCGGGTTCTTCACCGTGTCCGCGTTGAGCTGGTGGATCTCCTTCCACCGGTTGGCGTCACCCAGGAGCTTCTTCGCGATCTTCGAGAGATTGTCCCCGGCGACGACCGTATAGGTGCGCGATCCCGCAACCGTCGGCGCCGTCGACGACGATCCGCTCTGGACGTCCGAGAAATCGGCCTTCTTGTCAGCCATGGCGTCCGGGCCCTCCTTGTCGCGGTGGACTCATCCGCGCCGTAGCCCAGCCGGTCCTGCCTGACAATACCCTATCGACGCGGGGCCTCCCGCCTCCGCGCGATGCGCACGGCGCCGTGGGGTCGCGGCTCAGTTCCAGCGCGGGTGGGTGATCAGCACGGCCAGGAAGAGCAGCCCGACGCCGATCGCCGGCACCGCGAGAAGCCCCAGCAGCTTGATGGCGGGGCCGATGCGGCCTGCCGACCTGAGATGCAGGCTTCCGAGGACGATCCCAGCCAGCGCGACGAGAACCACGGACCACAGCCCGATGTTGAACGACGACACGGAGCCGTCGGCGAGCCCGACGAAGAAGAAGTACAGGAAGACGAGCGCGACCAGCGCGTCGATCGTCCACAGGAACCAGAAGGCCTTCATCGAAGGGCTTCGTAGCACGATCGCCCGCACGGAGGGCGATCGGTCCGGGCCCCCGGTGGCTACTCGGCGTCGTCGTCGGCCGCGTCGCCCCCTGCTTGGGGCGTGGCGCCGGCAGGAGCCTGGCCCGGCGGCAGCTTGGCGAGGATCGCCTGCCGCGTCGCCGCGTCGAGGTCGGGCGCCTTCAGCAGCTCGGCGTAGAGGGTCTTCGCCTTCTCGGCGTTGCCGGCGGCGTCTTCGAGCCGCGCTTCGGCCGCCAGCGCCTGCGTATGGAACGGTCCGGCGATGTCGGCCGCCTGGCGATAGGCGTCGAGCGCGGCGGCGTCGTTCTTCGACGCCTCCTGCGCGCGACCGCTCCCTACGAGCGCTTCCTGGCGCAGGTACTCCGTCGCGGGCGAGCCGGCGAGGTATTCGCCGTAGGCCAGCGCAGCGGCCGCCGGGTCGGGTTGCTGCAGCAGCGCGTGCGCGCGGTACAGGGCGGCGATCCGGCCCATCGGCGCGCGTGGATACGCGGCGGCGACCGATTGGAACTCGGTCGCGGCATCGGCGAACTTGCCCGTCTGGTACAGCATGTGCGCCGTCTGGAAGCGGGCGGCCGCGGTCTCCGCCTGACGTGACGAGTACCAGGCGATTCCGAGCACGATCGCGACCACGGCCACGAGCGCCGAGACGCCACCGACCACCGCCGACTGGTTCGCGCGCAGCCATTCCGTCGCCTGGGCGGTCAGCGCCTGGAACTCGTCGGGCTCCCGCAGGTCCTTGCGCGAGAGCTTGATGTGGTCGGCCTCGGCCATCCCCTCCCCCTACATCTTGTACTTGAAGTCGTCGGGCGACATTTTCTCGAGGATCTCGGCCCACTTGTCGCGCGACACGTTGGACAGGTCGGGATCGCGCGGATCCTCCATCTGCTGGAGCACGCTCGAGGCTTCGAGCACCGCCTTGGCGACGTAGATGGGGCTCTTCGTGCGCAGCGCGAGGCTGATCGCGTCCGAGGGGCGCGCGTCGATCGTGAGCTGCCGGTCGCCGACCCGCAGGTAGATGAGCGCGAAGTAGGTGTTGTCCTTCAGCTCCGTCACTTCGATCCAGTCGACCGTCGCGCCGAGCTCGCCCAGTACGTTGCGCAGCAGATCGTGGGTGAGCGGACGCGCCATCTGGATCCCTTCGAGCTCGGCCGCCATGGCGGTCGCCTCGAGCAGTCCGATCCAGATCGGGAGGTTCAGCTTGTTGTCGGGATCCCGCAGGATGACGATCGGTGTCTTCGTCACGGGATCCAGGGTGAGCCCACCCACGGTCATCAGGATGAAGTTGTCGCGATTCATGGCCGGCCCGACCCCCTGCAGTGCATTCTTCACCACCCCCGGTGGGAGGTCAACGCGCGGCTCACGCAGCGACGATGCGATCGACGACGCGATAGAGCTGGTTCAGGTTGCGGCATTCCTCGACCATCGTGCAGAACGGCGCGTAGCGGTCCATTTCGCTGTCGCCGAATCCCCACGTCATGCGGTTCTCGGGGTTGAGCCAGATGATCTGCTTGGCGCGCAGGTGGATGTCCTTGAGCGCCCACTCGTGCGGCAGATTGTAGTTGTTGCGGGCGTCGCCGAGGATGATGACCGTGGTGCGTGTGTTCACCGCCTGCAGGAACTCGCGGTGGAAGGCCTTGAAGGCCCGTCCGAAGTCGGAGTGCGCGTAGACGTTGATGACGTTGCCGGTGAGCGCCGTGTCGAGCGCGACGTTGGCCTCGTGCTCGGTGAAGAGCTGCGTCACCTCGCCGATGTCGGCGACGAAGATGAAGCTGCGGACCTTCGAGTAGAGGTCCTGGAGCGCGTACACGAACTGCAGCATGAACCGCGACACGTTGCGGACCGAATCCGACACGTCGCAGAGGATCATCACCTGCGGGCGGTCTTTGCGCTTGCGGTCGAAGAACATGCGGAACGGCACGCCGCCGAACTGGAGGTTCTCGCGTAGGGTCCGGCTGGAATCGAAGCGGCCGCGCCGCGCTCGCTTGCGCCGGAGCGCCACCACGTTGCGCAGCCGCTGGGCGAGCTTCGTCACCGCCTCCTGCATGCGCCGCATCTCGTCCTCGGTGAGGTAGAAGAAGCTCTTCTCGGCGAGCGCCTGCATGCCCTGGCGGTCGCGCCGGTCGACGTCCTGCTGGTCGAGCTCCTGGCGCACCATCGCCTTCATCATGTCGGCCAGGTCCTGGAGCCGCCGGTCCAGGAGCTGCCCGAAGCGCCGCCCGGTCTCGGGGTCGAGGCCGCCGAAGGCGCCCTTCAGCCCCTCGATCTCGCCGGCGAGGTTCCCGAGGCCGAGGGCCTGAGCGATCGCGTGGGTGAACTTGCCCTCCTGGAAGCTGTGCTGGATATCGCCCAGCTGCCCGCGCGCCGCGGCCTCGCGCAGCAGCTGCTCGAGGCGTCCGGTGTCGGCCTGGAGGAGCGCCTTCGCCAGCGGCGAGAGCTCGATGCCCTGCTCCTCGAGGAACCGCTGCAGGTCCTCCAGCATGCGCTGGAAGGCGTCGCTGTCGAGCTCGAGCGCGGCCTGGGTCGCCTGGGTGATCTCCTGGATCGTGTCGCCGAGCCCCGAGAAGTAGAGGTCGAACAGGCGTTCGAACGTCGGCACGTCGACGGCACGCTTCACGGCCGTGGCGCGGAGCGCCGCGCGCACCGTGTCGCGATCGGCGAGGCCGACCGTACCCAGCGCACGGAACGCGTCCATGGTCTCGGAGACGGACACGCGGAGCCCGTTCTGTCGCAGCAGGCCACAGAACTCGACGAGCTTCGTGTTCATGGCGGGCTGCCGGCGCCTTAGTGCAGGACGTCCTTGTCGCCCCCGTCGGCGGGCGCGGCGGTCTGCTTCTGCTTTGCGCGCTGGAGCTCGCGGAAGTCCTTCAGCTCCTGCTGCGCCTTGCGGATGTCGGCCTCGTACTTGAGGATGACCGAGAGGGTTTCGCTCACGAGGTCCTCGTCGAGGCTCTGCACGTTCAGCAGGAGCAGCGCGCGCGTCCAGTCGAGCGTCTCGCTGATGCTGGGGGCCTTCTTCAGGTCGAGCTTCCGCACCCGCTGGATGAGCGAGACGACCTCGCCGGCGAGCCGCTCGCCGACGCCGGGCACCTTGAGGGTGACGATGGCCAGCTCGTGCGCTCGATCGGGGAAGTCGATGTAGAGATGCAGGCAGCGGCGCTTCAACGCGTCGGACATCTCGCGCGCGTTGTTGCTCGTGAGCACGACCGTCGGGATGTGCTTGGCGCGCAGCGTTCCGAGCTCGGGCACGCTCACCTGGAAGTCGGAGAGGATCTCGAGCAGGAACGCCTCGAACTCGGCGTCCGACTTGTCGATCTCGTCGATCAGCAGCACGCACGGGTGCGACGACGTGACGGCCTTCAGCAGCGGCCGCGGCAGCAGGAAGCGGTCGCTGAAGAAGACGTCGTCCTCGGTGGCGATGCGATCGACGGCCTCGGTGAGCGACTTGGCGTTCCCCACCACTTCGCTGATCTTGTCCTTCAGGATCTGCGTGTAGAGGAGCTGCTTCGCGTACTCCCACTCGTAGAGGGCCTTCGGCTCGTCCAGACCCTCGTAGCACTGGAGCCGGATCAGCTCGTGCCCGAGCGCCTGCGAGAGGACCTTGGCGAGCTCCGTCTTGCCGACGCCGGCCGGCCCTTCGACCAGGATCGGCTTGTGGAGCTTGGCGGCGAGGTAGACGACGGTGCCGATCGTGCGGCTCGTGATGTACTTGAGCGCCTCGAAGCGCTGGATGACCTCGTCGACGGAAGCAAACACGGTAGCGGGCGCGGACGCTAACACACGCCCCAACCCCAGGCAATCAAACGCGAGCGTCGATCACGCGATCGCGCGGCCACCGTCGACGTGCAGGATCGTCCCGGTCGAGAACGCCGCCTCCTCGACGAGGAAGCGTATGGCACGTGCCACGTCTTCGGGCGTGCCGATGCGGCCGAGCGGCGTCGCGCGACGCACCGCCGCCACCTGCTCCGGTCCGAAGTCGTCGGGGAGCAGCACGGGGCCTGGCGCGACCGCGTTCACGCGCACGGCGGGTGCGAGCTCCTTCGCGAGCGCCTTCGTGAGCGCGATGACGCCCGCCTTCGAGACGCAGTACGGCAGGTAGTCGCGGTAGGGCCGCTCGCCGGCCCAGTCGGCGATGTTGACGATCGCGCCCTCGCCGCGCCCGCGCATGGCGCGGCCGATCTCCCAGGCGAGCAGGAAGGGCGCGCGGAGGTTCACGTCGACGCTCGCGCTCCACGCCGCGTCGGTGATCTCGTCGAAGGGGGTCCGCAGGTAGTTGGAGGCGCTGTTCACGAGGACGGCGAGGCCGCCCGCGCTGCGCGCTTCGGCCTCGGCGGCGAGGCGGCGCACGCTCGTCGCGTCGCCGAGATCGGCGCGGAGCGCGACCGCGTCGACGCCCTTCGCGCGCAGGGCCGTGACCGTCGCCGCGGCGTCGGGAGCCGAGCTGTTGTAGTGGACGACGACGTTGGCGCCGCGGGCGGCGAGCTCGAGCGCGATGACCCGTCCCACGCGCTTCGCCGCCCCCGTGACGAGCGCCCAGCGACCCCGGAGTTCCACGACGGCGACCTTTAGCGGACCCGTCCGCGCGACGCTATGCCGGCGTGCCCAGGTTGTTCTGCCCGCGCGACTGCACCCAGACGAGGCCCCGGTAGACGTACTGCGCGCCGGCCGCGGTCGTGAGGGCCGCGGCCGCGTAGAAGCACGTCTGCTCGAGGAGCGGCGCGACGAGGTCGGGTCGCACGAGACCCACCAGCACGAGCGCCACCGAGGCGAGCTGGAAGAAGGTACTGAGCTTGCCGCTGATGCTCGGACGGATCTCCATCGTCTGCTGCGTCATCGTGAAGAGGAGGAAGTAGCCGAGTACCACGACGACGTCGCGCGAGATGACGACGACCGTCAGCCAGCGCGGCACCTCGTTCATGAACCCGAGCGTGATGAAGGCGGACAGGAGCAGGAGCTTGTCGGCCGCCGGGTCGAGGTAGGCGCCGAGGGTGGTCTTGGTGTGCGTCAGGCGCGCGATCGCGCCGTCGAGCGCGTCGGTGACCCCGGCCGCCACGAAGACGCCGAGCGCCTCGGGATAGCGCCCGTCGACCAGGAAGATGAGGAAGATCGGAATCCCGACGATCCGCAGCAGCGTCAGGAAGTTCGGCACGTTCAACATGAACGGGCGGGCGTACGGTCGAGTGCCTTCCGGAGCTGCCCGGCGAGCTTCGGGGGTACGAGCGCGGTGATGGTGACGGTGCCGTCGCGGTAGTACTCCTCGAGCACCGTGCCGCCGGCTCGGACGCGTGCCACGAGGTCGCCTCGCCCCGTCGGCATCACGAGCCGCACGCGGGCCAGCCCGCGCGAGACGTCGCGCTCGATCGCCGCGAGCAGCCGATCGAGGCCCGCGCCGGTGCGCGCCGAGATGAGCACCGCGTCGTCGCCCACCGCGATCGGCGGCTCGTCGGGCGGGAGGAGATCGGCCTTGTTGAACACCTGGAGGCACGCCACGCCGGCGGCGCCGATCTCTTCCAGCACCTCGTCGACGACCTGCTGATGCTCCCGCCAGCTCGGGTGCGACACGTCGACCACGCGCAGCAGGAGGTCGGCCGAGCGGAGCTGCTCGAGCGTGCTCTTGAACGCCTCGACGAGCTGGTGCGGCAGCTTGTGGATGAAGCCGACCGTGTCGGCGAGCACGATCGTGAGGCCGCCGGGGAGCCGGAGCCGCCGCACGGTCGGATCGAGCGTTGCGAAGAGGCGATCCTCGACCAGCACGCCGGCCTGCGTCAGCGCGTTCATCAGCGTCGACTTGCCGGCGTTCGTGTAGCCGACGAGCGCCACGGTCGGCGTCGGTGTCGCGGTGCGCTCGCCGCGCTGCACCCGCCGGGTGCGTTCGACCTCGCCCAGTCGGCGGCGCAGCGTCGTGATCCGCTCGCGCACGCGGCGGCGATCCACCTCGAGCTGCGTCTCGCCGGGCCCACGGGTCCCCACGCCGCCGCCGAGGCGCGAGAGGTGGGTCCACGCGCGCGTGAGGCGCGGAAGGAGATACTGGAGCTGCGCCAGCTCGACCTGGAGCTTGCCCTCCGTCGTGCGCGCGCGCTGCGCGAAGATGTCGAGGATGAGGGCGCTGCGGTCGATTACCTTGCAGGCGAGCGCCTTCTCGAGGTTGCGCTGCTGGGCCGGCGACAGGGGATCGTCGAAGATGACGACGCTGGCGTCGGTCGCCTGGCGCAGCTCGTTGATCTCGGCGACCTTGCCCGCGCCGATGTACGTCGCCGGATGGATCCGCCGCAGCGGCTGCACTGCCTGCCCGACGATCTCGAGCCCGGCCGTATCCGCCAGCCGCGCGAGCTCCGCCACCGATTCCTCGACTGGAATGCGCGCCTTGGGGAGCGCCACGCCGACCAGGATCGCGCGCTCGGCGACCGGCGCCGTGCTGTGCATCCGCGTCGTCAACGGAACGACAGCATCCCGCTTCCGACCACGCGCTCGACGGCTTCCACCACCTCGTCCGTGGCGGCGACGCGAATCGTCGGCGGGACGGCCACGATCGTTTCGGATCCATCGGGACGAATCAGGTGGAGGAACGCCTCGCAGGAGCCGGGGAAGGTCGCGAGGGTGTCGCGCAGCCGCTCGAGGCCCGGACGGCCGACGCGCTCGAGCGGCACGTTCACGTGGACCTGGCGGATTGCTTCGGCGCGGGCGGTCGCGAGCGGCATGAGCTCGTCGGCGATGATCTGGCAGCGCTCGGGGGAAATGTCGAGCCCGCCCGACACGACCACCGCCTCGCCCGCCGTGATCGTCGACTCGTGCCGGCGGTAGGTGTCGGGCCAGGCGATCACCTCGACCGTGCCTTCCTTGTCCTCGAGGGTGAAGGTCGCATAGCGCTCGCCGCGCTTCGAGTTGCGCAGCCGGATCGAGTTGATGACGCCCCCGAGCTTCACCTTCGGCCGGCTGTCGCGTCCGGGACGGTCGCCGTTGGCCGGCGCCGGCAGCTCGGCGCCGCGTGTGCGCAGCGTGCCGATGGTCACGGTCGTGAACTTCCGCAGATCCTTCAGGTACCGGTCGAGCGGGTGCCCGGTGATGAAGAACCCGATGGCTTCCCGCTCGTGGCGCAGCTCCTCCTCGGCCTTCCACGACTCGCAGGGGGCGAGCGGTGGCGGCGTCGTGTCGACGGCGCCGCCGCGCCCTGCCGCGAACAGGCCGAGCTGCGGGCTCGTGCGTTCCTCGGCGCGCAGGTTCGCCCACTTGAGGGCGTCGTCGAGCGCCGTCCACAGGCGGGCGCGGTTGCGCTCGATCGAGTCGAAGGCGCCACAGGCGATGAGGCTCTCCAGCACCTTGCGGTTCACGACCTGTCCCCGCACGCGCAGGCAGAAGTCGTGCAGGCTGGTGAACGGCCCCTCCCCTTCCCGGGCCGCGATGATGGCCTCGATCGCCTTCGAGCCGACGCCCTTCACCGCCCCGAGACCGAAGCGGATCGCATCGCCCACGACGGTGAAGTCGTCACGGCTCTCGTTCACGTCCGGCGCGAGGATCGCGATGCCGTGCTCGCGGCACTCGGCGATGTTCTTGAAGGTGTTGTCGGTGTCGCCGGCCTCCAGCGAAAGGAGCCCGGCCATGAACGGGACCCGGTGATGGGCTTTCAGATAGGCGGTCTGGTACGTGATGACGGCGTAGGCGGCGGAGTGGCTCTTGTTGAAGCCGTAGGCCGCGAAGGTCTCCATCTGGTCGAAGATCGCCGCGGCGACGGCAGGCTCGCAGGTGCCGCGCCTCGCCACGCCGGCCAGGAAGCGCTGCCGCTCCTTCGCCATCTCCTCGGCCTTCTTCTTCCCCATCGCGCGGCGCAGGTTGTCGGCGTCGCCGAGCGAGTAGCCCGCCAGCTCCTGCGCGATCTGCATCACCTGCTCCTGGTAGACGATGACGCCATAGGTGTCGCGCAGGATCGGCTCGAGGGCCGGGTGCAGGTAGCTGATCTTGTCCTTGCCGTGCTTGCGCTTGATGAACTCGTCGACCATGCCGCTGTCGAGCGGTCCCGGCCGGTAGAGCGCGAGGGCGGCGACGACGTCGGCGAAGCACGACGGGCGCAGGCGGGCCAGCATCCGGCGCATCCCGCCCGACTCGGCCTGGAAGACGCCGACCGTGTCGCCGTCCTGCAGCACCTTGTAGGTGGCCGCGTCGTCGAGCGGCAGCTCGTCGAGGCGCACCGTCGCGCCGCGGCTCTGGGCGATCAGCCGGACGATGTTCGCGATCAGGGTCAGGTTCTTCAGGCCCAGGAAGTCGAACTTGATCAGGCCGATCGCCTCGACGTCGGTGAACGTGTACTGCGTGACGACGGCGCCGTCCTTGTCGATCCAGAGCGGCAGGTCCTCGGTCAGCGGCTGCGGCGAGATGACGATGCCCGCGGCGTGCTTGGAGCAGTTGCGCAGGAGCCCCTCGAGCCGCAGCGCGAGGTCGAACAGGTGCGCCTCGCGCTCGCCGGAGTTCTGGATCTCGACCAGCTTCGGCTCCATCTCGAGGGCCTTGCCGAGCGGGAAATCCTTGCCCTGCTTCGGCTCGGGGTAGAGCTTCGTGATGCGGTCGGTCTCGGCGAAGGTGAAGTCGAGCACACGCCCGACGTCCTTGATCGCCTGCTTGCCCTTGAGGGTCCCGAACGTGATGATCTGCGCCACACGGTCGGCGCCGTACTTCTCCTTCACGTAGCGGATCACCTCGTCGCGGCGCACGAAGCAGAAGTCGACGTCGATGTCGGGCATGGAGCGCCGCTCGGGATTGAGGAACCGTTCGAAGAGGAGCCCGTGCTCGATCGGGTCCAGGTCGGTGATGCGCAACGCCCAGGCGACCAGGCTCCCGGCCGCCGAGCCGCGCCCGGGCCCGACGGGGATGCCCTGGTTCTTCGCCCAGTTGATGAAGTCGGCGACGATGAGGAAGTAGCCCGCGAACCCCATCTGCTTGATGACGCCGAGCTCGTAGGCGAGCCGCTCCTCGTAGCGTGCCTCGTCCTCGGGGTGCGTGCCGAGCGTGCGGCGGGCGTTCAGGCGCTCGTCGAGCCCGGTGCGGGTGTCGCGCTCGAGGACGTCCTCCAGCGTCTCGCCGGCCGGCACCGCGTACACGGGAAACTGGTACTGCTGCCGGAACTCGAAATCACAGCGGTTCGCGATGTCGAGCGTGGTCGCGACGGCGCCGGGAACGTGCGCGAACGCCTGCGCCATCTCCGCCGGACTCTTCACGAAGAGCTGGTCGGTCTCGAACTTCCAGCGCCGCTCGTCGGAAAAGGTCTTGCCGGTCTGGATGCACAGGAGCGCCTCGTGCGCGGCGGCGTCCTCGCACGAAAGGTAGTGGCAGTCGTTCGTGCCGACGAGCGGGATGCCGGTCCGCTTGGCGAGGTCGATCAGCTCGGCGTTCACGGCCTCTTGCTTGTCCAGGCGGTTGTCCTGGATCTCGAGGTAGAAGCGGTCGTCGAAGAGCGCGGCGAGCTCCTCGGCGGCGGCGAAGGCCTTGGCGCGCTGGCCGATCATGAGGCTGTGCGCGATCTCGCCGCGCAGGCAGCCCGAGAGCGCGATGAGCCCGCCGTTCAGCTCGCGAAGGAGCGCCTTGTCGATCCGCGGCTTGTAGTGGAAGCCCTCCTGGTAGCCCGCCGTGACCAGCTTGCAGAGGTTTCGGTAGCCGTCGCGGTTCATCGCGAGCAGGATCAGGTGGTAGTTGCCGCCGGCCTCGTAGTCGTCGATGCGCCCTTCCTTGTCGAAGCGGCTCTTCGGGGCGACGTACACCTCGCAGCCGATGATCGGCTTCACGCCGTGCCGCACCGCCTCGTGGTGGAACTGGACGGCACCGAACATGTTGCCGTGGTCGGTGATGGCGCACGCCGGCATGCCGGCGGCCTTCACGCGGGGCAGGAGCTGCTTGATCTTGTTCGCCCCGTCGAGCAGCGAGAACTGCGTGTGCAGATGCAGATGGACGAATGACATCGCCCCGTGCTTCCCCTCCCCCGGTCGTCCAGAACTGCGGTGAGCGGCACGCTACCGTGCGACCGCGGCGGGCGTCAACTGCAGGGCGCGATCGCCCGCGGAAAATGCGCACCGGGTGCAGCGCGGCGAGGCCGCCCTGCACCCGGTGCGGTTCACGTGAGTGGGTCGGCTACCGTTGCTGCCGGCAGACGAGGCCGCTGGCCGAGGTCGAGCAGTCCGTCACGTCGCCCACGCGATCGATCGACGGGCCGTAGGTCAGCGTCACCACGGCGGGTCCGACGAACGGACCGCCGCCGAGGGTCGCCTTCTTGAACTTCACGCTGAACTTCCAGACCTTCGGCTGGGAGTTCGACGTCTTGAAGGTGCCCTTGATGAGCTTGTCGAGGGTCCGGCACTTGCGCGCGGTCGCCGTGATCTTGCACTCCGCCGGCGTGAAGGTGTGGGTCCGGACGGTCGGGACGGGCGCGCTGTCCGCGATGGAGATGGTGACGTCGCCGGTGCCGTCCGGGAAGACCTCCCCGGGCAGCAGGGTGACGAAGTCGCCCTTCGTGCTGACGTTGCTGGAGTCGGCCGTCACCGAGAAGTTCGCCTTCATGCGGACGCGGATGGGATTGAGCGGCCCTTCGTTGTCGTCACAGACGTTGCCGACGTTGTCGCTGTCGATGTCCGCCTGATCGGGGTTGGAGACGGTGTCGCAGTTGTCGTCGGTGCTGCAGATCTGGTCGCCGTCGGGATCGCCGCCGCCGCCGTTGTTCTGGCACGTGCCGGCGACGCAGTGGTCGGGAACGGTGCAGGTGTCGGCGCCGCTCTCACAGGTCGTGGTGTCCGGTTTCGGCGAGGCGACGCAGGTCCCAACCGGCTCGGTGCAGACCCCGGTGTTGCACTGATCGTCGAGACCCGAGCAGTTGACCGGTGTCCCCGCCTGGCAGGAATGGGTTCCGACGTTGCAGACCTCCCCACCGTTGCAGGCGACGCCGTCGCTGCATTCCGCGTTGGTCGAGCAGCTCGCGCACGCCGGGACAGAGGTCGCGACTGGGGCGAACGACACGGCGCCGTTCACGCTGTCGCAGCCCGGGTTGCCGGGCCCGGCCACGCAGCCCCACCAGTTGAGGGTCGCCGACACGGTGCCCGCGATCACGGACGAGTTGTCGACACCGTTGGAGGCGCTGCTCAAGAACGAGTTCCCGTGCATGCTGACGGTGGTCGGATCGAATCCCGTCGTGAAGCCGCCGTCGTCCTGGACGAGGACGCCCGTCCCGTTCGAGACGAACTGGTTGCACGACAGCACGGTGCTGTTGCTCGAGAGCACGTTGACGCCCCGGAGCAGACCGCGGAACACGTTGTGCTGGAAGGTCGTGTGGCCCCAGACGGTGGCGTCCGGGTAGCCCCAGGTGCCGAGGCCGTAGCCACCGAGCCCCAGGCCGTCCACGGTGTTGTCCTGGACGAGGCCGTTCTTCGCCTGCGTGCGCGCGGTGGCGTTGAACAGGCCGGTGATCTGGTTGCGGAGGAGCTGGAAGCCGTCCACGCCCGTATTGATGAAGAACGCCCGCTCGCCGGAGGCGCCGAGCGGCTCGATGACGTTGTCGGTGACGGCCAGGTTGTTCACGAGGGTGCTGGTCGAGTAGGTCGTGATGACGCCGAAGCCGTCGTCACCCGTCGAGCTCCCCGGATCGGCGAAGCCGACGCGCAGCCGGTTGTTCTTGATCGTGACGCTCGAGAGCGCGGTGTCGACCAGGATGTTGCTGGCCGCAACCTGCGTCGGCGTACCGTCCCGGCCGACGATGGTGAAGCCGTCGACCGTCACCGTCGGCGCGCTGATCTCGAGCGCGCCCAGGTAGGTGGGGCCCGTCTGCAGGTTGATGGTCGTGAGCGCCCGGCCCGACGCCGAGCGCAGCGTGATCGACTGGGTCACCTGCGGGCTCTCGTCGTATGAGCCCTTGCCCACCAGGACCGTGTCGCCCGCCTGGGCGTGGTCGATCTCGCCCTGGATGACTGCGCCGATGCGCCGCACGTTGTCGAAGGTGTACGGCGCGCTCGTGTACGAGAACGGCCGTACGTCGTTGGGCGGGTTCACGCCCACGACGACCGAGCGATTGAAGGTGTTCGAATTGAAGTAGGTGGCCCAGTCGAACTGCGTGTTGTCGTAGTCGCCGCGCGCCCGGATCATCTGGCCGTCGGGCGCGCTGTTGCTGAAGGTGTTGCCGGTGATGACGGCGCCACCGATGCCGTACGTGAACCACGACGGCTCGAGAGGCCCCGGGCCGTTGAAGCTGATCGACGGCCACGGCTGCGCGCCCGGCAGCGTCGCCAGGTTCAAGAACGTGTTGCCCGTGATGACACGCCCCGCGACCGGGCCGCTGAAGCCCGCGCCGCTGGCGATGTCGAGGCTGACGCCATCCTCGAAGATGTTGCCGTCGATCGTGTACGCCTTCACGTGGGAGACGTTGCCGATCGTGTCGAAGTCGAAGTCGTTGATGTACACCGAGCCCTGCGGGTCGGCGATGTCGCTGTCCCGGAGGGTGAAGTTGTCGCCGACGACCTCGATCGTCTTGTTCTGACCGAGGCTGTTGGTGCCGATGCGCACCCCGGCGATCGTGACGTTGTCACCCTGCACGAACACGCCGTCGGGTCCGAAGCAGAGATTGGAGTTGGTGTTGATGGTCGCCAGGACCGAGCCGGCGCTCGTGATCGGCACGTTGCCGGCCGTCACACCCTGGACCGTGACGCCCGCTTTGGTGTCGGCGATGAAGAGACCGGCGGTGTCGCCGGCGCAGGCCGGCGGCGACGGCATGGGGGCCGTTTCGCTGTAGGTTCCCGGGAACACGTTGACGGTGTCACCCGGGCACGCGGTGTCGATCGCGTGCTGGATCGTCTTGCACGGCGTCCCGAGCGTCTTGCAGACGTTCGGCGTCGGTCCGGGGAGCAGATCGGCTCCGGACGGCGATGCGTAGCGGGTACCGCAGAGGACCTCGGCCTCGACCGACACGGGGCCCTGGAAGAACCACGTGAGCGGATCCGTGACCGTCGTCAGGTCCAGGCTGAGGGTGGCCGTGAAGAACATCTTGCCGGTCAGCTGGAAGACCGAGACCGGCGTGTTCGGCGTGACCGGGTTGTACCAGTGGATCAAGTTGTCGCTCTGGAGCGTGCCGGAGAAGGTCGCCGAGAGGGTCGTCGGCCCGGTGGGGACGATGACCGGCGGATTGAGGGTGATCGACGTTCCGGTTCCGCTGCCGCCCCGCAGCAGGCTGTTCACGACCCCGTTGGCCGGGTCGGACGGTCCGACCGTCGGCACCTGATAGCCGTTGATGGCCCAGTCGATGGCGCCCGCCGACGTCGAGAATGCCGGATCCCCGTTCACGTTCTCCTTGGCGATCAGCGAGCCCGGCGGCAGGTTGCTGCCGTTGTTGGTCGGGAACAGGAGCTGGATGTCGAGCCCGAACTGGTCCGGGACCGACTGGAAGAGCGCGTACCAGTTGAGCCCGAACGCGCCGGGCAGCGGCGTCGAGTCGAAGTTGTACTGCGCGCCGTTCGTGTTGGTCTCGGTGAAGGTCGCCTTGGCGTAGGAGACGTTTGCCAGGCTCGGTCCTCCGGTGGTGTTGAAATGGACCGCGATCCCGCCGGTGGCATCACCCAGATGGACCGTCGCGCCCTGCGCGGGCGATGCCCCCAGCGCCAGGACCGTCGCCACGCCGAGCGTGATCGACACGAGCACCCCTCGAGCCGCACCTGAAATGGTTCTCATCGCAGCAGTTCCCTCCAAATCCCGGTCGTGACGTCGCGAATGCTGGTTCCGTGTTGAGCGTGCACTTACGTCCTTGGACATATGGCTGTCAAGGTTGATTTGCGGATGACCGTCTTGGGCGATCGCCGCTCGCGCAGCCGCCGAACCGCGCGCGGCATGTCGCCACACCTCGACCACGGTCGCAGCGCGAACGAGCGAAGGGGGGCGGGCTTCCGCCCACCCCCCTTCGGGTTCACCGCTGAAAGCTGCGGTCTATTCTTCGCCGTTGAACCGCCAGCCGTTGTGGAGCTGGCGCCAGCGGCCGACGACCGTCCACTCCTGGGCGCCCACGAAGACGTGGGTGACCATGTGCTCGGTCGCGCCGGTCAGGTCGCCGTAGGCCTTGATGGTCACGCGGTAGCCGCGGACGAGCTTCTTGGCCTTCATCTTCTGGATGCCGCCGGCGAGCTTCGCCGCCCGGCTGCTGTACTTGAAGCGTCCGACCTCGGGGATGCCCGTGACGGCACCGGCATCGACCGAGTTCCGGAACAGGACCTGCCCGTACCGGTCGCTCAGCTGGAGGACGAACGACGCTTGGGTCATGTCGACGTTGCCGTCGGTGGCAAGGAGGCCGTGGACCGACAGCTTGCTCAGGATCGGGCCCTTCACGATCGCCGCCGGGTCGTGACAGATGGGCGGCGTGCAGTTGATCTGACACGGGTCGAGCGGGACCGTCGGCCGCAGCGGATCGCAGCCCGACACCTGGTTGCCGTCGTCGCAGGTCTCCCCGTCGACCGTCTGCACGAGCGCGTCGCCGCAGTACGTGCAGTCGTTCCGGCAGGTCGGCGTGGGCGGGACGATGCCCGGGATCGGCGTCGGGTCCGGCGGATCGCAGCTCTCACCCACCGCGGTGTCGACGACGCCGTTGCCGCAGATGTTGGGGATGCACTGGAGCTGCCCGGGCGGACACTGGTTGTGCTGGGCGTCGACGAAACAATTCGTGTGAGTGCAGAGGAAGTTGCCCTGCTGGTCGTCGCAGCCATCGACCGTGCAGACGTCGTTGTCCGAGCAGTTGCGCGGTTGTGTGATGCAGGCGCCGTTCGAGCACGTGTCGTTGACGGTGCACGGGTTGCCGTCGTTGCACTCCGCGTTGTTGAACGTGTGTACGCAGCCACCGGCGACGTTGGGGTTGCAGGAATCGTCCGTGCACGGGTTCTGATCGTCGCAGGTCGGCGGGACGCCGCCGCCCTCACACACGCCATGGTGGCAGACGTCCGTGGGTGTGCACGGATTGCCGTCGTTGCACGGCGCGCTGTTGTTCTGATGCGTGCAGCCCGAGTTCGGGTTGCAGCCGTCGTCGGTGCACTCGTTGTTGTCGTTGCAGTTGAGCGCCGGACCGCCGCCCTGGCACGTGGTGCCGTTGCAGATGTCGACGGTCGTGCACGGGTTGCCGTCGTCACACGGAGCCGTGTTCGGGTTGTGGAAGCAGCCCGAGGCGGGGTTGCAGCCGTCGTCCGTACAGGGGTTGGTGTCGGTGCAGATGGGCGGCGTGCCGGGGGCGCACATGCCGCCCTGGCACTTCTCGACGCCGTCGCAGGCGTTGTGGTTGTCGCAATCGGCCGCCGTCACGCACGGCTGGCAGTTGGGCTGCAGCATGTGCTCGCAGCCGTTGGTGGTGTTGCATGAATCGGTCGTGCACGCGTTGTTGTCGTTGCAGTCCGGCGCTGGTCCGCCCTGACAGGCTCCGCCGCTGCACGCGTCGTTGGTCGTGCACGCGTCGTGGTCGTTACACCCGTCGTTGTTGTTGGTGTAGACGCAGCCGCCCGGGACGTTCGGGTTGCACGAATCGGTGGTGCAGGGATTTCCGTCGGTGCACACGGTCGGGGTTGCGCCAGCGCACACGCCGCCGCCGCAGACGTCGCCGGTCGTGCACGGGTTGCCGTCGTTGCACACGTCGCTGTTGTTGGTGTGCGTGCAGCCGCTCCCGGCGCTGCAGCCGTCGTCGGTGCAGGGGTTCCCGTCGTTGCAGTTCGGCGGCGGGCCGCCCAGGCAGAAGGCCCCGCTGCAGCTGTCGTTGGTCGTGCAGTTGTTGCCGTCGTCGCACGGATCGTCGTTCGGGGTGTGCGTGCAGCCCGTCAGCGGATCGCAGCCGTCGTCGGTGCAGGGGTTCCCGTCGAGGCAGTTCTTGATCGCGCCCAGGCAGTTCCCGCCGCTGCAGGTGTCGTCGATGGTGCACGCGTTATCGTCGTTGCACGGGTTCGTGTTGGGCGTGTGGGTGCAGGTGCCCGTCGGCGCGACGCAATCGTCGTCGGTGCACGGGTTCGGGTCGCCGCAGTTCTTCGGGCTGCCCGGCGAGCACTGGCCCGCCGTGCAGATGTCGCCTTCCGTACAGCCGTTGCTGTCGTCACAGAGCGTGCCGTCGCCGGCATTCGGGTTCGAGCACACGCCCGTCCCCGGATCGCAGACGCCGGGCACGTGGCACTGGTCGAGCGCGGTGCAGATCACGGGGTTCGTGCCCGTGCAGTTGCCTTCCTGGCAGGAGTCCGTCTGGGTACAGGCGTCGCCGTCGTTGCAGGAGCTCCCATCCATCGCGGTCGGATTCGAGCAGATACCGGTCATCGTGTCGCACACGCCCGTCACGTGACACTGATCCGATGGGAAGCAGACGACGAAGTTCGCCCCGGTGCACGAGCCACCCTGACAGGTGTCGCTCTGCGAGCACGCATTGTCGTCGTCACAGGGGGAATTGTTCGGTTTGGTCGTGTACGTGCAGGTGCCGGTCGCGGGGACGCAGGTCCCGGGGTTGTGGCACTGGTCGGGAGGTGCGCAGACCACCGGGTTCATGCCGGTGCACGTCCCGCCCTGGCAGGTGTTCGTCTGGTTGCAGAGGTTGCCGGGGTTGTTGCAGGCCGTGCCGTTCGGCTTCTCCGGATCGGAGCACTGGCCGTCGCTCGGGTTGCAGACCCCGGGGTCGTGGCATTGGTCGGAGGCCGTACAGACCACCGGGTTCATGCCGGTGCAGGTTCCGCCCTGACAAGTGTCCGTCTGCGTGCAGGCGTTTCCGTCGTTGCAGCCGGTTCCGTTGTTGGCTGCCGGGTTCGTGCAGACGCCCGTGCCGGGGTTGCACACGCCAGGGACGTGGCACTGATCCTGCGCCGCGCAGACGACCGGTGCGCCGGGCGTGCACGTACCCGCCTGGCAGGAGTCGTTCTGGGTGCAGGCGTTGCCGTCGGTGCACGAGGTGCCGTCGGGCTTGGACGGGTTCGAGCAGACGCCGTTGGCCGGATTGCAGACGCCGGGCACGTGGCACTGATCGAGCGCCCCGCAAGCGAGGAGCGCGCCGGACTGGCAGCTCCCGCCCGAGCAGGTGTCGTTCTGGGTGCAGGCGTTGCCGTCGCTGCACGGTGCGGTGTTGTTCGTGTGAATGCAGCCGTTCGGCGTGCAGACGTCGTCCGTGCAGGGGTTGCCGTCGTCACACTGGGCCTGGCTGCAGGTCACGTTGATCGTGACCGGGCAGAGGGATTGCTGGCCGCCCTGGTCCGTGACCGAGTACTGCACGATGTAGGCGCCCACCTGGGCGAGCGACGGCGTCCACGAGAAGTTGCTGCTGACGGCCGTCGGGGCCGTGGCGTTCGTGGGCAGCGTCGGGGTCATCGTCGCACCGGCCGGGAGGCCGGCGTCGTTCAGGGTGATGACGTCGCCGTTGTCGGCGTCCGTTCCCGACACGTTGAACGCGAGGTTCGTGCCGGCGAGGACGTTCTGCGGCAGGGTCGGCGCCGTGCACACCGGCTTGTGGTTCACGCAGGTCGTGAGCTTGATGAGGAAGTCGACCGGCGTCTTGCTGTGCCCGTCCTCGATGATGACCTGGGTCGAGTAGAGCGTCGTGTTGGCGCCTCCGAGCGTCCCGCCCATGACCTGGCCGCTGGCCGTCCAGACGGTCGCGTTCGCGGTGTTCCACGTGTAGAGGCCCGACGACGATATCGATGCGCTGTTCGACGCTGGTGGTGGCCCAGGTTGGATGAATGTCGCACCCGTCGACGCGGCCTCCGCGGCCGTCGCCAATCTCCAGGTGAGCACGTCACCCGAATCCGAGTCGGTGGCCGGCACCTGGAAGGTGCACACGGCCGGGTAGCAGCAGTTCACGATCGGTATCTGGGTACTGACTGGCGCATGGTTGTCGTTCGTGAAGATGACGTTGGTGGAGAGGGTGTACTGCTTGTCGGGGTTGTTGATGTGGCCGTTCGTCGAGGCCGGGTTCGAGATCCGGCAGCAGCTGTCGAGCTTCGCCGTGAAGGTCGACGTGTTGCCGCCGTAGGTGTGGGGGATGCTGGCGATGACCGTCGGCAGCTTGGTCGTGTCGATCGCCTCGACGAACGACCAGTTGCTGGTCGTGTCGATCGACGACACGCGGTAGATGAGGGGCGAGCCGCTGCCGCACGGCGCGGGCTCGCAGGTTCCGTCACCGAACTGCAGCTTCGAGTTGCCGATGTCCTCACGGACGAGGTCGCCGACGCCGTGACCGCCGCCGGGCCCCGTACACGCGACCACCGTATTGATGTTGCTCGGGCTGACGCAGTCCATGAAGTTCGACGAGGAGGAGTCCGTCGTGCGCCGGAAGGCGTCGTCGAGCTGGAAGAAGATCGTGCGCCCCGTCCCGAGCGACCACGTGAGGTTGCCGTAGCGGAAGTGCGTCGCATGCGCGCTCGGCGTGCTCCCCAGCACGACGGACGCGAGGGCCGCGACGAACGCGACCTGACGCAGCTTGGTCGAGAAACCTCTGCGGTTCCGATCGGTGTCCGCACACATAGTCATGATCCCCTCCCCCGAAAGGATTTGTTGTGCCAGCTGCCAAGGGGGTTGCTGTCACACTCGCCCCTGACCAGTCAAGGGCAAATTACATGCTAGGGACCAATAAAGGAGTGAAACCATGGTACGTACGAACGGGTGTTCGGTCGGCGGATGAGCGGCGTGCCGGCGGGGGTTCGTGCCCAAGGCGCGCGCGCCTCCGGGCGAGACGCCCGAGCGCGTCTGCCCGGGTGCAGGCTGAGAGGAAGTGCGGCCGCCGACGCCTAGGCGACCGTGCAGGACGCGGTCACGGCGCGATCGGGGCAAATGTCAACGGACATCCCGCGCCGCGGTCCAACGCTCCTTGATTGGAAGGAAACGCGCTCTTCACTCCCACTCGATGGTGGCCGGCGGCTTCGACGAGATGTCGTACACGACGCGATTCACGCCCCGCACCTCGTTGATGATGCGGCTCGACATCCTGGCCAGGACGTCGTCGGGCAGGCGGGCCCAGTCGGCCGTCATGCCGTCGGTCGAACGAACGGCGCGGATTGCGATCACGTGGTCGTAGGTGCGCTCGTCCCCCATGACGCCGACCGTCTTCACCGGAAGCAGGATCGCGAACGCCTGCCACAGGGTGTCGTAGAGGTCGGCGCGCCGGACCTCCTCCTGGACCACGGCGTCTGCGTCCCGCACGATGCGCAGCCGCTCCTCGTCGACCGGACCGATGACGCGAATGGCGAGCCCCGGACCCGGGAACGGCTGCCGGCGGACGATCTCGTCGGGAACCTCGAGCACGCGCCCGAGCTGGCGCACCTCGTCCTTGAAGAGCTCCCGCAGGGGCTCGAGCAGCTCGAGCTTCATGCGCTCGGGGAGCCCGCCCACGTTGTGATGGCTCTTGATGGTCGCCGAGGGGCCGCGCACCGATACCGACTCGATCACGTCCGGGTAGAGCGTGCCCTGGGCGAGGAACGTCGTATCGCCGAGCTTCTTCGCTTCCTCCTCGAACACCTCGATGAAGGTGACGCCGATGGCACGTCGCTTCTTCTCGGGATCCTCGACGTCCTTCAGGTGCTTGAGAAACCGCTTCCCGGCGTCGACCGCCCGGACGTCGAGCGCCATGCTGCCGCGGAAGAGCTGCACGACCTGATCGGCCTCGCCCTTCCGCAGGAGCCCGTTGTCGACGAAGATGCACGTCAGGCGGTCGCCGATCGCCTTGTGGATGAGCGCCGCCACGACCGTGGAGTCGACGCCACCCGAGAGCCCGCACACGACGCGCTTCTTCCCCACCCGCTCGCGGATGCGCGGCACCCACGTCTCGACGAAACTCTCCATGGTCCAGTTGGGCTCCGCCTTGCACACGCGGACGACGAAGTTCCGCAG
The DNA here is from genome assembly GCA_035577985.1 of Candidatus Eisenbacteria bacterium. Lineage (NCBI taxonomy): Bacteria > Candidatus Eiseniibacteriota > Candidatus Eiseniibacteriota bacterium. Next base: position 91,286 of record DATJZY010000057.1, on the reverse strand, counting down.
GATCTCCTTGCCGTGGACGCTGTGCGTGACCTCGGGATGGAACTGGACCCCGTAGATCGGCCTGTCGTGGTGCCGGAAGGCGGCGTGCGGCGAGTTGTCGGAGACCGCGAGCGTCTCGAGCCCGTCGCCCAGCTTCGTCACCTTGTCCCCGTGGCTCATCCAGACCAGGGTCGTGTTGTCGCCGATGGCGAGGAGCGGATCGACGCGCGTGATGCGCAGCTCGGCCGGACCGAACTCCTTGTGCGTCCCCTTCACCACCTCGCCCCCGAACGCGAGGGTGACCACGTTCATGCCGTAGCAGATCCCGAGGACGGGCGGCGTGCCGGAGCGCAGGAACTCGAGCACCGCCTTGGACGGCATCGGCGCATTCTTCTCGTAGACGCTGGCCGGACCACCGGAGAGGATGATGCCCGCCGGCTTCAGGCGTTTGATCGCCTCGAGCGGCACATCGAAGGGGTGGATCTCGCAGTAGACGTGCAGCTCGCGGATGCGCCGGGCGATGAGCTGGGTGACCTGGGAGCCGAAGTCGAGGATGAGGATCATCAGGACTCGATGCGGTAGTTGGGCGCTTCCTTCGTGATGTAGACGTCGTGCACGTGGCTTTCCTTGAGGCCGGCGTTCGTCACGCGGACGAACTTGGCTGTCTTCGAGAGGTCGTCGAGCGTACGCGCGCCGAGATAGCCCATCCCGGCGCGGAGTCCGCCCACCAACTGCTGGACGATGAAGGAGACCGCACCCTTGTACGGCACGCGACCCTCGATCCCCTCGGGGACGAGCTTCATGCCGAGCTCGGCGCCCTCCTCGTCCTGCATGTAGCGGTTGCGGCTTCCCTCGCGCTCGCGCATCGCCTCGAGCGATCCCATGCCGCGATAGAGCTTGTAGGTGCGCCCCTGGTAGAGGATCGTCTCGCCCGGGCTCTCTTCGGTGCCCGCGAGCAGGCCGCCGATCATCACCGACTGGGCGCCAGCGGCGAGCGCCTTGGTGATGTCGCCCGAGAACTTGATGCCGCCGTCGGCGATGATGGGGACGCCGGCCTTGAGGGCGTGATCGGCCGCGTCCGCGATCGCCGTCAGCTGCGGCGCACCGACGCCGGACACGACACGCGTCGTGCAGATCGACGCCGGCCCCATGCCCACCTTGATGCCATCGGCGCCGGCGGCGACGAGGGCCTCGGCGCCCTCGCGGGTGGCGATGTTGCCGGCGATGAGGTCGACGCGCGGGAAGGCTCCCTTCACGGCGCGGACCGTGTCGACGACCGACCGCGTGTGTCCGTGGGCCGTGTCGATCACGAGCGCATCCACCCCGGCGCGCACGAGCGCCTCGGCGCGCTGCTCGCGGTCGGGCCCGGTCCCGATGGCGGCGCCGACCCGCAGCCGGCCGAGCTGGTCCTTGGCGGCATTCGGGTAGCGGATCGCCTTCTCGATGTCCTTCACCGTGATGAGGCCGCGGAGCGTGTTCTGCTCGTCGACGACCGGCAGCTTCTCGATCCGATAGCGGTGCAGGATTTCCTTCGCCTGCTCGAGCGTGATCCCCGGACGGGCGGTGATCAGGCGCTCGCTGGTCATCACCTCGCGGACGGTTCGGTCGGTGCGCTTCTCGAAACGGAGGTCGCGGTTCGTGAGGATGCCGACGAGCTTGCGGTCCTTGGTGACCGGCAGGCCCGAGATGCGGTAGCGCTGCATGATCTCGAGCGCCTGGGCGATCGGCTGGTCGGGATGAACGGTGACCGGATCGACGATCATCCCGCTCTCGGACTTCTTCACCTTCTCGACCTCGAGCGACTGGTCGGCGACGGCGAGGTTGCGATGCACGATGCCGATGCCGCCCTCCTGCGCCATCGCGATCGCCGTGCGCGCCTCGGTGACGGTGTCCATCGCCGCGGAGACGATGGGGATGTTCAGGCGGACGTTGCGCGACAGCCACGTCGACACGTCCGTGTCGCGCGGCATGATGTCCGACGCCGCCGGCAGCAGCAGGACGTCGTCGAAGGTGAGCCCTTCACGCAGGGCGGCTGGCAGCATGCGTCCTCCCAGGGCTCGAAATGCGCGAAGGGGCCCACCGGTCGTGCCCGATGAGCCCCTTCGTGAGTGCCATGACGTCGTCTAGCAGGCGCGTCGGGCTCGGGCAACAACCGGCGCGCCGCGATGGCCGAGCGTGCGCGCGCGATCCGCGCTATAGGCCGGACCGTGATCATCCCGTACGGCGGTCATGCGCCCCGCCTCGATCCCACCGCCTACGTCGTCGAGTCGGCGACGATCGTCGGCGACGTCGTGATCGGCCCGGAATCGAGCGTGTGGTTCGGCGCGGTCGTGCGCGGCGACATCGAGGCGATCCGCATCGGCGCCCGCTCGAACGTCCAGGACAACGCGACGCTGCACGTCGTGGGCGGCAAGTTCGGCACCACGCTCGGCGACGGCGTGACCGTGGGGCACAACGCCGTCGTCCACGGCTGCACGATCGAGGACGGCGTGCTCATCGGCATGGGTGCCATCGTGCTCGACGGCGCGGTCGTTGGTGCCGAGAGCCTCGTCGGGGCCGCCGCGCTGGTGGCGCCGGGAACGCGGGTGCCGCCCCGCTCGCTCGTCCTTGGCAGCCCCGCGAAGGTGGCGCGACCGCTCACGGCCGACGAGCTCGAGCGGATCCGGAGCGCGGCTTCGAACTACGTCGGGTACGCGAAGCGCTACCGCGCCGAGGGCGTGCGCTGAGCTCGTCCGCGGCGGCGCTGCGACGCGGCCGATACAGGACGCGTACCGGAACGCCCACCAGATCGAACGCGACGGCGAAGCGCTTGGCCAGGTAGCGGCTGTAGTCGGGCGGCAGCGATCCCGGCGCGTTGGTGAAGATCGTGAACGTCGGCGGCTCGGTCGCGGTTTGGGTCGCGTAGAAGAGCCGGACGGCCTTGCCGTGCGCGCCCGAGGGCTGGTGGGCCTCGACGGCGGCATTGAGGGCGCGATTCAGCGCCGGCGTGCCGACCTTGGCCCGCAGGCCCTGCGCCACCCGCGCGACCTGGTTGAAGAGCGCCTCCAGGCCCTCGCCGGTCGTCGCCGACACGCACAGGAGCGGCAGGTCGACGAAGCCCGGGTTGAGCCCGCGCAGGCGCTCGCGGAACCGCTTCACGTCGCGCTCGGGCCCGCGCAGGAGGTCCCACTTGTTCGCGAGCAGGATCACGCCCCGTCCCGCCTCGAGCGCACGGCCGACGATGCGCGCGTCCTGGTCGGTCATGCCCTCGCTGGCGTCGAGGACCACCAGCGCGACGTCGGTGCGCGCCAACGTGCCGAGCGCCCGCACCGCCCCGTGCCCCTCGAGCCGGTCCTCGACCTTGCTGCGGCGCCGGATACCCGCCGTGTCGATCAGGACGTAGGGCGTCCCGTTCACGACCACGGGCGTGTCGATCGAATCGCGTGTCGTACCCGGTCGGGGCGAGACGAGGGCGCGCTCGGTGCCGACGAGCCGGTTCAAGAGCGACGACTTGCCGACGTTCGGCCGGCCCACGAGCGCGAGCTTCGTCCCCGCCTGCGCCGGGACGGCACCCCGTGCCGGAAGGAGCGCCGTCACCGCGTCCATGAGCGATCCGACGCCCCGGTTGTGGGCGGCGGCGATCGGGTAGAGGCGCTCGACGCCGAGACGATGGAAGTCGTGCACGAGGTCATCGCGAGCGGGGCCGTCGATCTTGTTGACCGCCACGAAGAGCGGCTTGCCGCTGCGCGCGAGGAGCCGGACCGTTTCGCGATCGACCGGCGACAGGCCGGCCGGACCGTCCACGACGCAGACGAGGACGTCGGCGTCGCCGACCGCGGCCAGCGCCTGCGCGCGCACTTGCGCCTCGAGGGCGCCGGCATCTCTCGGCGGGTCGGCGAGGAAGCCCCCGGTGTCGACGCAGAGGAAGGTGCGCCCGGCGTACGTTGCCGGCGCGATCACCCGGTCCCGCGTCACGCCCGGCGCATCGTCCACGATCGCGCGGTGGCTGCGCACGATACGGTTGAAGAGCGTCGACTTGCCGACGTTCGGACGGCCGACGATGGCGACGACCGGCAGGCCGGTCGCGACGGTCTCCACGCGAGCGGCCACGGTCCTAGAGCCCGAGCTCCGCGAGCCGGCGCGGGCTCTCCGACCAGCCGGGCTCGACCCGGACGAACAACTCCAGGAAGACCTTCGTGCCGAGCAGCGCCTCGATCTCCTCGCGCGCCTTCGTGCCGATGGCCTTCAAGCGCTCGCCGCCTGCGCCGATGACGATCGGCTTGTGGTTCTCACGGTCCACCAGCACGGTCGCCTTCACGACGGTCACGCGCCGCTCCGGCTTCTCGGTGAACTCGTCGACGACGACGGCGACCCCGTAGGGAATCTCCTCGCGCGTCGCCAGGAACACCTGCTCGCGGACCAGCTCGGCGACCAGGTGCCGCTCGGTCTCGGTGGTGAACTCGTCGTCGGGGTAGAGGTTCGGGCCCTCGGGGAGGTGCTTCACGATCACCCCGAGCACGGTCTCGAGCTCGGCGCCCGTCTTGGCGCTCCCCGGCACGAGCTCGGCCTCGGGGAGCAGGCGTCCCAGCTCGGCCATCGAGGGCAGCAGCTTCGACTTGACGATCCGATCGAGCTTGTTGAGCACGACCACCACCGGCCCGCCGTGCCCGGCGAGCTCCTCGGCGAGGGCGCGATCGCCGTGCGTGATGCCGGCGCCGGCGTCCACCACCAGCACCGCGACGTCGGCGTCGGCGAGCGCCGAGCGCGCCAGCTCGACCATGCGGCGGTTCAGGAGCGAGCGCGCCGGATGGATCCCCGGCGTATCGAGGAAGACCACCTGCGCGTCCGGGAGCGTGCGGATGCCGACCACCCGGGTGCGGGTCGTCTGCGGGCGGGGCGTCACGATCGCGACCTTCTGCCCGACGAGGGCGTTCAGCAGCGTCGACTTCCCGACGTTGGGGCGGCCGACGATGACCGCCGTGCCGGCGCGGTGGGACATCCGGCCGAACCTACCCGTCGCCCTCCGTACGGTCCAGCGACACGAGCGCCTTCATCGCGGCCGCCTGCTCCGCCAGCTTCTTGCTCCGCCCGACCCCCCGGCCGTACACGCGTCCCCCGACGGCGAGCTCGACCACGAACTCCTTCTCGTGGTCGGGCCCGCGCTCGTCGACGAGCGTGTAGATGGGCATCTCCCTGTACAGCCGTTGCGTCAGCTCCTGGAGGCGCGTCTTGTAGTCGCGCTGGCCCGGCGGCTCGCGATCGTGCGGCAGCTCGGCCGCGAAGTGCGCCTCCACGACCCGCCGGGCGGCCTCGTAGCCGCCGTCGACGTAGACGGCGCCGAGGACCGCCTCGTAGCCGGCGGCGAGGATCTTCTCCTTCTCGCGGCCGCCGCTGCGCTCCTCGCCCTTGCCGAGCCGCAGCCAATGCCCGAGATCGATGGCGCGTGCCTTCTGCGCGAGGCGCTCGGCGTTCACCAGGCTCGCCCGCATCTTCGAGAGGTCGCCTTCGCGCGCGGCCCAGAACTCGCGCATGAGGAGATCCGAGATCGCGAGCGACAAGACCGCGTCGCCCAGGAACTCCAGCGTTTCGTTGTGCGTGCGGTCGCCGACCGACCGGTGCGTGAGCGCCACCTCGAGCGCCTCGGGGCGGGCGAAGCGGTGGCCGAGCGCCGCCTCCAGTGCCGCGCGCGCGTCGTCACTCATGCGGCGGCGTCGTCCGGTCGCACGCGTGCCTCGACGCTCCCGCGCGCGCCGACGGCGAGCGTCGCGGTCACGCGGCGTCCCATGAGCCCATCCGGTCCATCGAGCCGGGCCCGCAGGTAGTTGCGGGTGTAGCCGCGCAGCGCGCCGGTCTGCGGGTCGCGCGTGTTCTCGACCAGGACCTCGACGTCGGTGCCGTCGAAGCGGCGGGCGAACTCGGCGCGCTTGCGATCGCCCAGGACGCGCAGGCGGCGGGCGCGCTCGCGGATCGCCGGCGGGTCGACCTTGCCGTCGAGCTTCGCGGCCGTCGTGCCGGTGCGCACGGAGTACGGGAAGACGTGTGCATAGGTGATCGGGCTCGCCTCGACGAAGGCGAGCGTGCGCTCGAAGGCCGCGTCGCTCTCGCCCGGGAACCCGGCGATGAGATCCGTCCCGATCGACGCGTCCGGGAGGAGCTCGCGCACCATCGCCAGGCGCTCGGCGGCGAGCGCCCGGTCGTAGCGGCGGCGCATGCGCCCGAGCACGCCGTCGTCGGCCGCCTGGAGGGGAACGTGGAGGTGCGGGCAGACCGACGGGGCGGCAGCCATGACGCGCAGGAGCCGCTCGGTGACCTCGTGCGGATCGATCGACGAGAGACGGATGCGCACGAACAGCCCCTGCTCGGCGAGCGCCTCGACCAGCCACACGAGGTCGGTGCGCGGCGAGAGGTCCTCGCCGTAGCCGCCCAGGTGGACGCCGGTCAGCACGACCTCCTGGAACCCCGCCGCGGCGAGCCCCTCCATCTCGCGCAGCACGTCGCGCGGCGCGAGACTGCGGCTCCGGCCGCGCGCCATTGGGACGATGCAGAACGTGCAGAAGAGATCGCAGCCCTCCTGGACCTTCAGGAACGCCCGCGTCTGCCCAGGGAAGGTACGTGCGCCGAAGGTGCTGACGCTGCGCAGGCGCCGGCTGCTCGCCACCTCCACCCGCGGCACCGCCGGCCGCGCGGCCGTCACGACCTCGACCAGGCGCTCCAGGCGGCTCGGGCCGACGACCCAGTCGACCGCCTCGACGGCCGCGGCGCCCTGCGGCTGCGTCTGCGCGTAGCAGCCGGTCAGGACGATGCGCGCATCCGGGTTCTCGCGCCGCGCGCGCCGCGCCAGGCGCCGGCTCTCCGCGTCGGCAGCGTCCGTCACCGTGCAGGAGTTGACGATCACCACGTCGGCCGGCGCGTCCTCGCCGACGATCGTGCAGCCGGCCTCGCGCAGCCGGTCACCGATGGTGGCCGTGTCGTAGCTGTTCACCTTGCAGCCGAGGGTCAGGATCGCCACCCGGGGCGTCATGCGGCGAGCTCCCCGACGATCCACCCGCCGCCCAGCACGACGTCGCCGCGATAGACGACCGCGGCCTGACCCGGCGTCACCGCCGGGCCGTCGTCCTCGAACGCGATCGTTACCGTCCGCTCGCTCGTGTCGACGATGCGCCCGGCCACCAGCGGATGGCGATGCCGGATCCGGACCCCGAGCGTCACGTCGGTCCCGGGCGCCCTGCCCGCGCTCCACGTGACGTCGCGCGCGACCAGACCGCGCGAGCGGAGGCCGGCGGCGTCCGTCACGGTCACCGTCCCCGAGCCCGCATCGATCGCGCGGACGTAACGCCGCGCCCCACCGCCCAAGCCGAGGCCGCGGCGCTGGCCGACCGTGAAGCGATGCACGCCGTCGTGGCGCCCGACGACCGCCCCCGCTTCGTCGAGGACGACGCCGGGGCGAAGCCGATCCGCCGGGGCGCGACCGGCGACGAACGCGCCGGCATCGCCGCGCGGCACGAAGCACACCTCCATGCTCTCGGGCTTGGCGGCGGTCGGAAGACCGAGCCTGGTCGCGACGGCGCGCACCTCGTCCTTCGGCATCTCGCCGACCGGAAAGAGCGTGTGCGCGAGCACGTCGGCCGTGAGCGTGAAGAGGAAGTAGGACTGATCCTTCAGCGGGTCGCGTGCCGCGCGCAGGACCGGGCGTCCGGTCGCGGGATCGCGGGCGATGCGGGCGTAGTGCCCGGTTGCGAGCCTGGTCGCACCGAGCTCGCGGGTGCGCTGCCAGAGCCAGTCGAACTTCACGTGCTGGTTGCAGCGCGTGCAGGGATTCGGCGTCCGGCCGGCGAGATAGTCGTCCACGAACGGCTGGACGACGCGGCGCTCGAAGAGGTCGCGCAGATCGAACACGTAGTGCGGGAACCCGAGCCGGTCGGCGACCGCGCGCGCATCGAGGAAGTCGTCGAGCGAGCAGCAGCTCCCCTCGCCGTCGGGCGCCAGGCGCAGCGACACGCCGATCACCTCGTAGCCGGCCTGGACGCACAGCGCGGCCGCGACCGAGCTGTCGACCCCGCCGCTCATCGCGACCACGATCCGTTCGCGCCTCATGCCGCTGCGCCCCGGCGGATCTGCGCCACCAGGCGCGGCACGACGGCGACGACACGATCGATCTCGGCGTCGGTCGTGGCCGGCCCCAGGGAGAGGCGAAGGCCACTGCGCGCCTCGGCCTCGCTCCGCCCCATCGCCCGCAGCACGTGCGACGGCTCGGCGCCGCCCGCCGCGCAGGCCGAGCCGAGCGAGGCCGCGACGCCTTCGAGGTCGAGGAGCACGAGCAAGCTCTCGCCCTCGCAGCGCGGGACGGTGACGTTGAGGGTGTTGGGGAGCCGGGGCTCGCCGGCCGGGCCGTTGCGCACGATGTCCGGCAGCGCCGCGCGAAGTCCTTCCCACAGGCGGTCACGCAGTGCCGCCATCCGGCTGCCGGCCGCCGCCAGCTCGGCGCGTGCGAGCTGCGCGGCGACGCCGAAGCCGACGATCCCGGCGACGTTCTCCGTCCCGGCGCGACGTCTGCGCTCCTGGGACCCGCCGGTCGACTGCGCGCGCAGCGCGCAGCCGCGCCGCGCCCAGAGCGCGCCGACGCCGGTGGGCCCACCCAGCTTGTGGGCGGAGAGCGAGAGCAGGTCGACGCCGAGGCCCCCGGTGTCGATCGGGAGGCGGCCGGCCGCCTGCGCGGCGTCGGTGTGGACGACGAGGCCGCGCCCGGCGAGCCCGGCGGCGATCGCTGCGACCGGCGCCACCGACCCGACCTCGCCGTTGGCGAGGCCGACGCTGACGAGCGCGGTATCGGCCGTGCACGCGGCAGTCACGTCGGCGACGGCGACGTGTCCCTCGGCGTCGACGCCGACCACGGCGAGCGGCGCGCCGCCCGCGGCCAGCTCGCGTGCGGTCTCGAGGACCGACGCGTGCTCGATGGCCGTGGTGACGAGCCCACGGCGTCCGCTGGCAGCGAGGGTGCCGCGCAGCGCCAGGTTGTTCGCTTCGGTGGCGCCGCTCGTGAAGATCACTTCGCTCGGCTCGCCGCCGACGAGCGCCGCGACCTCGGCGCGCGCCCGCTCGACCAGCATCCGGGCATGCGCGCCCTCGCGGTGGGCGCTCGACGGATTGCCGGTCGCGCCGAGCGCGTCGATCATCGCCGCGCGCACCTCGGGTCGCAGCGGCGCACTCGCGTTGTGGTCGAGGTAGATCCGCACCGCGCTCCCTACGCCCGCGGCGCGTCCGCCGTCCGCTTGCGCCGCACCGGGGCCCGCCGCGAGCGGTGCAGCTTGTAGTCGACGCTGTCGACGAGGGCCTGCCACGAGGCCTCGATCACGTTGTGCGACACGCCCACCGTCGTCCAACGGCGCTCGTCGTCGCCCGACTCGATGAGCACACGGACGAGCGCGCCCGTCCCCTCGCTGCTGCCGAGAACGCGGACCTTGTAGTCGTGCAGGCGGATGTCCTCGACCTCGGGGTAGAACTTGCCGAGCGCCTTCCGTAGCGCCTGGTCGAGCGCGTGCACGGGGCCGTTCCCCTGCGCCGCGGTGTGCGCGATCTGCCCGTCGGGTCCTTCGAGCTGGATCGTCGCCTCCGCGATCGACGGCTCGCCCTCGTGGCGCTTCTCGTCGATGACGCGGAAGCCGATCAGGCGGAAGAACTGCGCGCGCTCGCCGTCGAGGGCCTTGCGCATGAGGAGCTCGAACGAAGCATCGGCACCCTCGTAGGCGTAGCCGCTCGCTTCGAGGTCCTTCACCTCCTGCAGCAGCGTGCGGACGACGGGCCCGTCGCTCGAGAGGTCGATCCCGAACTCCGCCGCCTTGGCGAGCAGGTTCGACCGCCCGGCGAGGTCGGACATGAGCACGCGCTGCGTGTTGCCGACCACGGCCGGATCGATGTGCTCGTAGGTCTCGGCGTTCTTCTGGACCGCCGCCACGTGCAGCCCGCCCTTGTGGGCGAAGGCGCTCTGCCCGACGTACGCCTGGCGCTTGCTCGGCTCGAGGTTCGCCAGCTCGTAGACGGTGCGCGAGACGTGGGCGAGCTTGCGGAGCTGCGCGGCCGAGACGCACTGGTAGCCGCGCTTGAGCTGCAGCGTCGGGATGATCGAGACGAGGTTCGCGTTGCCACACCGCTCGCCGAAGCCGTTGATCGTGCCCTGCACCTGCGCGCAACCGTGCTCGACCGCGGCCAGAGAGTTGGCGACCGCCAGCTCGCAGTCGTTGTGACAATGGATCCCGAGCGGCGTCCCCTCGATGGCTGACCGCGCGGCGTCGACGGCCGCGGCGACCGCCGACGGGAGCGATCCGCCGCGCGTGTCGCAGAGACACAGCACGCCCGCGCCCGCCTCGGCCGCGGCCGCGAGGCACGCGAGCGCGTACTCGGGGTTCGCCGCGTACCCGTCGAAGAAGTGCTCCGCATCGAACACCACCTCGTCGGTGTGCTTCTTCAGGTACGCCACCGACTCGGCGATGACCTCCAGGTTCGCCTTGAGTGCGATCCGCAGATCGTCCTTCACGTGCAGGTCCCAGGTCTTGCCGACGATGGTCACGACCGGCGTGTCGGCGCGCACGCAGAGCTGGAGGTTCCGATCCTCGGAGGCCCGCACGCCCGCGCGCTTGGTCGACCCGAACGCGGCGATGCGCGCGTGCCGGAGCCGGAGCTTCTTCACCGCGCGGAAGAACTCCTCGTCGCGCGGGTTCGAGCCCGGCCAGCCGCCCTCGACCACGTGGATGCCGAGGTCGTCGAGCAGCTCGGCCACGCGCAGCTTGTCGTCGAGCGTGAGGTTCACGTCCTCCGACTGGCAACCGTCGCGCAGCGTCGTGTCGTAGAGCTGGATCTTCCGCATGCGACTACGCGATGAACGCCTCGTGCAGGGCGCGCTGCGCCAGCTCGACGTACTTGGCGTCGATCACGACCGAGATCTTGATCTCCGAGGTGGAGATCATCTGTACGTTCACGCCCTCGGCGGCCAGCACCTCGAACATGCGCGCCGCGACGCCCGCGTGGGTGCGCATGCCGAGCCCGACGATCGACACCTTGGCGACGCCGAGATCGCCGCGGACGCCCTCGCCCCCGATCTCCTGCAAGATGCGCTCGAGGACGCCCTTGGCCTTGTCGTAGTCGTCGCGCGGCACGGTGAAGGTGAGGTCGGTCGTGCCGTCGGCGCTCGCGTTCTGGATGATCATGTCGACGACGATGCCGGCCGACGCGACCGGCCCGAAAACGTGGGCCGCGACGCCGGGGCGGTCGGGCACGCGCACGAGCGTGAGCTTCGCCTGGTTCAGGTCGGCGGCGACGCCGGCGACGGTGACCTCTTCCATGCTCGGATCCTCCTCGACGACCCACGTACCCTCGTTCTCGTTGAACGAGGAGCGTACGTGGACCTTCACGCCGTAGCGCTTGGCGAACTCGACCGACCGGATCTGCAGCACCTTGGCGCCGAGGCTCGCCAGCTCGAGCATCTCGTCGTGGCTGATGCGGTCGAGCTTCCTCGCGGTCGGCACGGTGCGCGGGTCGGCCGTGTAGACCCCGTCGACGTCGGTGTAGATCTCGCAGACGTCGGCCTTGAGCGCCGCGGCGAGCGCGACTGCGCTCGTGTCCGATCCCCCGCGCCCGAGGGTCGTGATGCTGCCGTGCTCGTCGACGCCCTGGAACCCGGCCACGACGGCGACGGCGCCGCGGCCGAGCGTGGCGCGGATCTGCTCCCCGTCGATGCGGCGGATGCGGGCGCGCCCGTGCGCGCTGTCGGTCTCGATGCGCACCTGATGCCCGAGGAACGAATGCGCCGGCACGCCGATGCCCTGGAGGACGATCGCGGTCAGCGCGGCCGTCACCTGCTCGCCGGTCGAGACCAGGGCGTCGCTCTCCCGCTCGTCGGGGCGCGGGGCGGCGGACCGGGCCATCTCCAGGAGCCGGTTCGTCTCCCCCGCCATGGCGCTCACCACCACCACGAGGTCGTGCCCCTGCTCGCGGGTCTGCTTCACGCGGCGGGCCACGGTGCGGATGCGGTCGACGTCGCCGACCGAGGTGCCGCCGAACTTTTGTACGATCAATGCCATTCCCGTCGCCGCCGCGCTCAGGTGCCGAGGGCGCGCCCGAGCCATCGCTCGTGCCGTGAGCCGTGAGCCGCGAGACGGATCGCCCGGCGGCTGCCGTCGCCGTGGCAAAGGGTGACGTGGAGCACGTCGTTCCCCGCCGCTGGGAGAAGCCGGTCGAACCACTCGACGGCCGCGACTCCCGCGCCGTAGAGCACCTCGCGTAGGAATAGCGTATCCGCCAGCGGCGGCTCAAGGCGATAGAGGTCGACGTGATGGAGTGGCAGGCGGCCGCTGCGGTACTCGGTCGCGATGACGAACGTGGGGCTCGCGACCGTGTCGGGATCGGCGCCGAGGCCGCGGGCGAGCCCCCGCACGAAGCAGGTCTTTCCCGCCCCGAGCTCACCTTCGAGGCCGACCACCTCGCCCCCTTCTGCCGTCCGCCCCAGGCGTTCGGCGAGGGCTTCGGTCTCCTCGGGGGACGTCGTCTCGACCTCACGGACCAGCATGCCCGTCCGGGCTAGACGGCGGACTGGAGCGTGGCAAGCGTCGGCGGCAGCTCGTCCAGGAGGTCGTGCGCCAGCAGCCCGGTCTCGCCCTGGCGGAGCGCCACCCGGTCGCCGGCGAGGCCGTGCGCGAAGGCGCCCAGGCGGGCGGCGTCGAAGGGCTGGAGCCCCTGGGCCAGGAGCCCGCCGACGATGCCCGCGAGGACGTCGCCGGTCCCGCCGCTCGCCATGCCGGGATTCCCGGTCGGAACGACCGCGGCCTGACCGTCGGGCGCGGCGACGATCGTACGGGCGCCCTTCAGCACGACCACGATCCGATCGCGGGCCGCGAGCTGGCGCGCGACGCGCAGCCGGTCCGCCTGCACCTCGGCGATCGTGATCTCGAGCAGGCGGCTCATCTCGCCCGGATGGGGCGTCACGACCGTCGCCGCAGGCCGCTCGCGGAGCACGCTCGTCCCGGCGACGCAGTTGAGACCGTCGGCGTCGACGACGAGCGGCGCGCGCGCGGTGCGCGCGATCGCCGCGACCAGGATGCGAGTGTCGGAATTCGCGCCGACGCCGGGGCCGCAGACCACCGCGGCCTTGCCCTCGAGGAGGCGCGTGAGCGCGATGCCGTCGCCGAGCGCCATCGTGCCGTCGCGTCCGTCGGGGAGCGAGGCCGTCATGGCCTCGCGCACGTGGCCCTCGAGCACCGGCTGGAGCGCGGCCGCGCTGGCGAGCGTGACCAGGCCGGCGCCGGCGCGCCCCGCGGCTTCGGCCGCGAGCAGCGCCGCGCCGCTCTTGCCCCGCGAACCTGCGATCACGAGCACGTGTCCGAACGTGCCCTTGTGGGCGCCGCGCGGTCGGGGCGGGAGCAGGCGCCCGACCTCTCCAGCTTCGAGCAGGTCCACCGCGGGCCCGATGGTCGCGAGGCCCTCGTCGCGCAGGCCGATGTCGACGATCTCGAGGGTCCCAGTGTGCTCGATGCCCGGATACAGATGCTGTCCGACCTTCGGATGGCCGAAGGTCGCGGTGAGGGTCGCGTGCACCGCCGTCCCGAGGGGGCGTCCCGTGTCCGCCGAGAGGCCGGAGGCGATGTCGACGGCGAAGATGGGGCGCCCGGCGCCGTTCATCGCGTCGATGATCTCGGCGTGCAGTCCCGCGACCGGCGCGTTGAGACCCGTTCCCAGCAGCGCATCGACGACGACGGCGGCGCGTTCGAGCCCGCGCCGGAGCGCCGCCACGTCCGCGGCGGTGGTGCACTCGTGCACCCGCCCCCCGGCGCGCCGCCACGCCGCGAGCATGCGCGCCGCATCGCCCTGGACTGCCTTGGGTGAACCCGCGAGCCAGACCTCGACGGCGGCACCGGCGCGCCGCAGATGGCGCGCGATCACGAAGCCGTCGCCGCCGTTGTTGCCGCGCCCGCAGACGACCACGGTGCGTCCGCGCGGCAGGCTTCGGCGCAGCACCCGCGTCGCACCCTTCCCGGCGCGCTCCATGAGGACGTGCCCCGGCGTCCCATGCTCGATCGTCCACTGATCGAGCGCACGCATCTGCGCCGCGGTGCAGAGGCGCATCCGACCGGCTACCGCTCGCCGATCGCGTCCCGCGCGGCGTCGACGATGCGATCGGCGAGCGTCCGGATCTGCGGCTCGCGCTCGCCCTCGATCATGACCCGCAGGAGCGGCTCGGTGCCGGAGTAGCGGACCAGCACGCGGCCCCGTTCGCCGAGCGTGCGCTCGGCCTCGGCCACGCACTGGGCCACCTTCGGGAGCGATGTCACGTCCGGTTTGCTCGCGACCCGGAGATTCACCAGGACCTGCGGGAAGCGCGTCATCACCTTGCGGAGCTGCGAGAGGGGCTGCCCCTTTTCCACCAGCAGCGCCAGCACGGCGAGCGCGGTGATGAGCCCGTCGCCCGTCGTGTTGTGGTCCAGGAACACGATGTGGCCCGACTGCTCGCCGCCGAGGTTGTAGCCGCCCTTCACCAGCTCCTCGACGACGTAGCGGTCGCCGACCGGCGTGGTGACGATGGTGATGCCGCGCTCGCGCAGCGCCGTGTGGAGGCCGAGATTGCTCATCACCGTCGCGACCAGCGCGCCACGCTTCAGCTCGCCGCGCGCGTGCAGCTCGGTGGCGAGGATCGCCAGGATGTCGTCGCCGTCGACGACCTCGCCGCGCTCGTCGACGAGGATGCAGCGATCGGCGTCCCCGTCGAGCGCGATCCCGACTTGCGCACCCGAGAGCTTCACGGCCTCCTGCAGGCTCTGGGGGTGGAGGGCGCCGACGTTCGCGTTGATGTTCTCGCCGTTCGGGTCGACGCCGAGACCGACGACGCGCGCGCCCAGCTCCTCCAGGACCTCGGGCGCCACCTTGTAGCCGGCCCCGTGTGCGCAGTCGATCGCGAGCGTGACGCCGTCGAGTGTGAGGTGGCGCGGGAACGTGTTCTTGGCGAAGACGTTGTACCGCCCCACCGCGTCGTCGATGCGGAACGCCTTGCCGATCTCGGTCGCCGTCGGGCGCAGGGTGTCGATCGAGTCGGAGAGCACGAGGCGCTCGATTTCGGCTTCGAGATCGTCGGGCAGCTTGAACCCGGCCGGGCTGAAGAACTTGATGCCGTTGTCCTGGAAGGGATTGTGCGAGGCGGAGATCACGACGCCCGCATCGGCGCGCAGCGAGCGCGTCAAGAACGCGATCCCCGGCGTCGGCAGCGGCCCCACCAGCAGGACGTCGACGCCCATCGAGCAGATGCCCGACGCCATCGCGGTCTCGAGCATGTAACCGGACAGGCGCGTGTCCTTGCCGATCAGGATCTTGTGCCGGTGCGGCGAGCGCTTGCTGACGTAGGCGACGGCGCGCCCGAGCCGCAGCGCGGTCTCCGAGGTCATCGGCTCGACGTTCGCGATGCCCCGTACGCCGTCGGTTCCGAACAGCCGTGAGCTCACTGGCGCTGCTCCTCCCCCGCCACCTTCACCCGCACACGGTCGGGCGACTGCTCGACGACCTTCAGGCCCTCGGGCAGCGTCACCTGGAGCCCGACCCCCGCATGGACGCCCGGCGGCAGATCGGCGACGTCGACGGTGACGGCGTCGGGGGGGAGCTTCAGGTTGTGCACCAAGCGCTGCGGTCCCCGGATCGTCAGGTCGACGGTCGCCGGGGTGATTTCGCTGACGCCCGCCGGCGCCAGGATCCGGACGCGCGGGAAGTCGCGCGAGACGAGGTTCTCCTGGAGCGTGACGCTGACCCGCACGACGTCCGGGACGAACGTGAGGGCCGGATCGGGGCGATCGAGGAGGACGTTGCGGTCGACGGACTCGCTCGCGCCGCGCAGCTCGATGGGCTCGGTGGTCACCTGCTTCAAGTCGTCGACGATCCGCGCCGGCCCGGTCACCTCGACGACGTCCGGCGCCACCGTCGACTCCGTGACCGTATAGCCGAGCGCCGGAGAGCCCGCCAGGTTCGGCTTCACCGGCAGGCGGCGCATGGTGCGCTTGTCGGCACGCAGCGTGAGGCTCGGCGGATCGAACCGCACGGCCTTGAGCGACCGCGGCAGCTCCGGGTTCAGCATGGCGCCGTTCAGGTCGACGCGGAGGTCGCCCGGCTCGGTGATGCGCTTGAGGCCCACCTGGAGACGGGTCTTCCGTTCGTCGACGTTGTCGAGGATCGTGCGCGGGCCGCGCAAGGTCACGCTGACCGGTTTCGTCGGCGGCTGGCTCACGGCGAAGCCGTCCGGGATGTTGCGCAGCGACACCGGCAGCTCGATGATGCGTTCGGCGTCCCGCTCGGTCTTGGTGATCGAGTACCACAGGAAGATCGCGAGCAGCAGCGCCACGAGCTTCGTGCCCGGATCCCGCCGAAGGAGCTCGCGCAGCTCGCGGCCGCGCGGGATCCGGAAGAGCCGCTGCCACGGCGGCGTGGGGCCGCGCTGGGCGTCGGGGTCCGGCGGCGAGCGCCGGGATCGCAGCGCCGGCAGCTTCATTCGATGAGGAGGCGCTGCATGGTCGTGCGCAGGGTCGCCGCGTCGACGTCGCGCGTGATGGTGCCCTCGCGGACCAGCGAGATCGTCCCGTCCTCCTCGGAGACGACGATCACCATGGCGTCGGTCTCCTCGGTGAGCCCGATGGCCGCGCGATGGCGCGTGCCGAGCGTCTTCGAGACGTTCGGGTTGGTCGTGAGCGGCAGGAAGCAGCCGGCCGCGGTGATGCGCCCGTGCTGGATGATGAGCGCGCCGTCGTGAATGGGCGAGTCGGGCAGGAAGATGCTGGTCACCAGCTCGCGCGAGACGCGCGCGTCGAGCCGCGTGCCGACGTCGATGTACTCGTTGAGGCCGACCTCGTTCTGCAGCACGATGAGCGCGCCGATGCGCCGGCTGGCGAGGTGGGCCGTCGCCTTCACGAGCTCCTCAACCGCCTGCCCCTGCGCCATGCGATCGCGCGGCGAGAAGAGCGGGCCCGTGCCGACCGTCGTCAACAGGCGGCGGATGTCGTTCTGGAAGACGATGAGGAACAGGACGAGCGACCACGAGAGGAGGTAGTTGAGGAGGACGTTGACCGTGTAGATCTCGAACTGCGCCGACAGGAAGTAGAGCCCGTACACCATCCCGAGGCCGATCAGCATGGGGACGGCACGCGTGCCGCGGATCAGCTGGATCGCGGAGTAGATCCCGATCGCCAGCAGGAAGATGTCGACGCCGTCCTGCCAGCGGAACGAGAACAGTAGCTCACTCATCGCGCCGCCGCCTCCCCGTCTCCCGCAGCCCCGTTCGGCGCCCGGCGCACGACCCTATGCGGTGGCAGCCGCCGGTCCCGGCTGGCCGCCGAGCGTCTGCAGGATGTCGTCGATCTCGCTGCCGTCGAGCGACTCGCGCTCGAGCAGCGCCTCGGCGACGCGGTGAAGTGCCTCGAGATTGCGGCGTAGGAGCAGCTTCGCGCGCTCGTACGCGTCCATGAGGATGCGGCGCACCTCGGCGTCGATCTGCACGGCGGTGGTCTCGGAGTAGTCCACGCGCTGAGTGAAGTCGCGGCCGAGGAAGATCTCCTCTTCCTTCTTGCCGAAGGTCATCGGCCCGAGCTTCTCGCTCATGCCCCACTCGCAGACCATCTTGCGTGCGAGGTCGGTGGCGCGCTCGATGTCGTTGCCGGCGCCGGTGGTGATGCTGCCCAGGACGAGCTCCTCGGCCGCGCGGCCCCCGAAGAAGATGGCGAGGTCGCCCAGGAGGTACTCGCGCGAGTAGGTATGGCGATCGTCGAGCGGCACCTGCTGCGTGAGACCGAGCGCCATGCCGCGCGGGATGATCGTCACCTTGTGGACCGGATCGGTGCCGGGCACGAGCTTCGCGACCAGGGCGTGCCCCGCCTCGTGGTAGGCGGTGATGCGCCGCTCGTTGTCGCTGATGATCATCGACCGCCGCTCCGAGCCCATCATCACCTTGTCCTTGGCGATCTCGAAGTCGGTCATCTCGACCTTTTCCTTGTTGTGCCGGGCGGCCAGCAGGGCCGCCTCGTTCACCAGGTTCTCCAGGTCCGCGCCGGCGAACCCGGGCGTCTGGCGGGCCAGGAGCGAGATGTCGACGTTCTCGGAGATGGGCACGCGCCGCATGTGGACGCGCAGGATGCCCTCGCGACCCTTCACGTCCGGCCGCGGGACGACGACGCGGCGGTCGAAACGGCCCGGGCGCAGGAGCGCGGGATCGAGCACGTCGGGCCGGTTCGTCGCCGCGATGAGGATCACGCCTTCGTTGGTCTCGAAGCCGTCCATCTCGACGAGGAGCTGGTTCAGGGTCTGCTCGCGCTCGTCGTGGCCGCCGCCGAGCCCGGCGCCGCGGTGCCGGCCGACGGCGTCGATCTCGTCGATGAAGATGATGCAGGGCGCGTTCTTCTTGCCCTGGACGAAGAGGTCGCGGACGCGCGACGCGCCCACGCCGACGAACATCTCGACGAAGTCCGAGCCGGAAATGGAGAAGAACGGCACGCCGGCCTCGCCGGCGACGGCGCGCGCGAGGAGCGTCTTGCCCGTCCCCGGAGGCCCCACCAGCAGGACGCCCTTGGGGATGCGCCCGCCGAGCTTGGTGAACTTCTTCGGGTCCTTCAGGAACGCGATGATCTCTTCCAGCTCTTCCTTCGACTCCTCGATGCCGGCGACGTCGCTGAAGGTGACCTTGTGCTGGTTCTCGGTGAGGAGCTTGGCGCGGCTCTTGCCGAACGACATGGCCTTGCCGCCGCCCACCTGCATCTGGCGCATGAAGAAGATCCACACGCCGATCAGGAGCAGCATGGGCGCCCATTGGACGAGCGCCACGACGTACCACGGCTCGTTGTCCTCGGGCTTGGCCTCGATGTCGACGCCCTTCTCGCGCAGCATGCGCACGAGGTCGGGGTATTCGGGGGCGAACGTCTTGAACGCTTCGCCGGCGTGGCCCTGCTCGTCGCGGTAGCGGCCGCGGACGTGCTGGCCCTGGATGGTCACTTCGGCGACCTTGTTCTCCTCCACGGCCTGCACGAAGTGCGTGAAGCTGATCTCCGTGTCGCGCGGCTGCTGCTTGGTCACGATGGACCAGAAGAACAGCCCGAAGAGCAAGAGGAGGAGCCAGAGTCCGAGATTGCGGGAGACAGGTGTCAATGGGGCCTCAGTCACAGAAGCTGCGTTTCGACGCTACCATAGGGGTTTCCGAGCGGCAATGATTGTGGCCTCAGCGCAGCGTCATGTCGATGACCCGGCCGGTCGCGGGTCCGATGCGCGCCTCGGCACCCCGCACGATGCCGGCGACCCAGAGGATCGTTCCGGTGGCGTCCACCAGCACCGGAACCTCCGGGCGGCGCTCGCGCGGCACCTTGGCGTCGACGAGGACGTCCTGGAGCTTGCGGGTGCCGACGCCGGCGATGCGGATGCGATCGCCGGGGCGCGGCGAGCGCACGACGAGCGGCAGAGCGAGCGCCTCGGCGTCGAAGCGTGCGACGGAGCCCGAGAGCGACGTCATCTCCTCGGCGCCCCGTGGCCGCGGGCCGGAGACCTCGAGACGCCATCCCGCGGGTCCCTCGACGATCCCTCCCAGGACGACGTCGCGGCGGAATGCCCGGCGCACGGGATCGCGCCCGGCGCGCCGCACCAGCACGTCCCCTTCGCGGACGATGCGGCCGGGACCCGGGACGGCGACGTTGCCGCCATGCTCGCCCGCGGCGAGGCGAAGGACGCGCTCGACGTCGGCCGCCGTGGTCCGGCGGGGCGACGCGGCGTCGAGCCAGGCCCGCACGATGCGCCGGGCGAGCGCCGGGGGCTCTTCGAGGACGGTCGTCGCCAGGGCGTCACCGCGGCAATGGGCCGCAGCGCGCACCGCGGCGGCGTTGCGCAGGAACTCGTCCTCGTCCTGGAGCCGGGTGGCGAGCGCCGTCACTGCGGCTCCCAGGCGAGGGTTGAACTCGCGCGTCAGCAGCGGGATCACGAGCCGTCGGAGCCGATTGCGCGCGTACCGCAGGTCGGCGTTCGTCCGATCGACGCTGAACGGGAGACCCTGGTCGGCGAGGTAGCGCCGGACGTCGGCGCGGGTCGCCGCCAGGAGCGGCCGCCAGAGGCGGCCGCGCACGGCCGGCATTCCGCCCAGGCCCCGGCGGCCGGCGCCGCGCAGCAGGCGCAGGAGCACGGTCTCGACCTGATCGTCCTCGGTGTGGGCGAGCGCGATGCGCGAGGCCCCCGCCTCCGTCGCCATCGCGGCGAGGGCGCGATGGCGCGCCGCGCGCGCGCGTGACTCGAGGTTGCCGCCCGGCTCGATCGGTCCCACGCGGACCCGGCACGCCAGACCGAGTCGCTCGGCCAGGGCTTCGACCGCCTGCGCGTCGGCACGGCTCTCGGCGCCGCGAAGCCCGTGGTCCACGTGCCCCACCGAGAGCGCGAGGCCGCGCTCGGGACCCACGTGGGCGAGGCCGGTGAGCAACGCCGTCGAGTCGGGCCCACCCGACGCCGCGACCAGCACGTGCTCTCCGGCACGCGGCGCGCCGGGCGCCGTGAGGGCTCGGCCGAGCGCTCGGAGCAGCGACGAGGTCACGCGGCGATCCTACGTCCCCCGCCGTTGACGAGCCACCCTCCCTTTCGCCTAGGCTGCGGCATGCAGACGCTTCGCACCGAAACGCAGGACGGCGTTCGCGAGATCGTGCTCACCCGCGCCGCCGAGTACAACACGATCACACCAGCCTTGCGCGACGAGCTGGCACAGGCGATCGACGAGGCAGATGCGACGCACGACGTGCGCGTGATCCTGCTGCGCGCCGAAGGGCCCGCCTTCTGCGCGGGCTACGGCCTCGACTGGTCGACGGCCGCACAGGCCGACGAGTCGGCGCGCATCGCGGCCGGGGGGCGCGTGTGGGACTCGGTCGCCGACTACCGGATGATGAAGCAGTTCGTCGACACCTACATGAAGCTCTGGTACGCGCAGAAGCCGACGATCGCGGCCGTCCACGGCTGGTGCATCGCGGGCGGAACGGATCTGGTTCTGTGCGCCGACATGATCGTCGCGGCCGAGAGCGCGCGCTTCGGCTATCCGCCGTCGCGCGTCTGGGGCACGCCGACGACCGCGATGTGGGTCTATCGGATGGGGCTCGAACGGGCGAAGCGGTACCTCCTCACCGGCGACGAGATCACCGCGGCCGAGGCCGTGCGTGCGGGGCTCATCCTGGAGGTGGTGCCCGACGGCGAGCTGCTCGAGCGCGGCCGCGCGCTCGCGCGCCGCATGGCGCGGGTGCCGACGAACCAGCTCGTGATGTTGAAGCTCCTCTGCAACCAGACCGCCGAGCACATGGGACTCGGGTCGACCCGCGTCCTCGGCACCTTGTTCGACGGCATCGCGCGCCACACGCAGGAGGGGCTCGACTTCGTCCGCCGCGCCGAGGCCGTGGGATTCCGGCAGGCCGTCCGCGAGCGCGACGATCCGTTCGGCGACTACGGCAGCCGGCCGCGCGGTTCCGGCGGCCGCTGACGCTGGCCCTTCTCCGCCCGCTCGTGTAAGAGGGCACGCCGCGAGGCGGAGGTGGTGCGGATGGGACGGGCACTGTTGGTCGTGGGTGTGGCGTTGACGATCGGGATCGCAGGCTGCGCGAAGGAGCAGCCGCGACCGCAAGCGCAGACGCAGCCGAGCAAGGAGTCGGCGGGACCCCCGCCGCCGGCGGGATCCCCGCTCGCGAAGATCCACGAGGGCATGACCGAGATGGAGGTCGGCAGCATCCTCGGGCCGCCCACCGCCAGCAAGGCGTACATCACCGGGAAGGCGTTCATCCCCTTCTACTTCGGGCCGGACCAGTCGCGCTTCGTCGCCTACTACAAGGGCAAGGGTCGCATCATCTTCTCTGGCGGCAATCAGTGGGGCGCCGGTCGCGGCAAAGTGATCCGCATCGAATACGATCCGTCCGAGCCCGGCGTCGCACATTGACAGGCTGCCTGATAGCTTCGCGATAGCCGCAGCTACATTTCACTGGACAAACGCGCGCTGCTTGCGCTAGCTCGGCTGCGATGCGGGATGGACTTGCGCTCCCGAGCGCGTTTCCACTCGGGGGCTCCGCGCCCGCGGCGCACCTGGAACCCATCCGCCTGCCCCGCGACGAGCTCGCACACGAGTTCCCGGTGGAGTGGTGGTACTTCGCCGGGCACGTGGGCGAGATCCACGGCACCGAGCGCCTGAGCTTCATGGTGACCGCGATCCGCGGCACGAAGTGGGTCGTCCCGCCGCTCACGGTGAGCTTCGTCAAGCGGATCGATCACGCCCGCGGTCCGCTCCAGCTCCTGCAGTCGGGCGGTGCCTTCGCGGTGGCCTACGAGGGCCACGACACGCCCGTGTCCTATCGCCTCGGCTATGCCGCCAACATCTACAACCTGTGGGTCGCATCGCCCGACCGGTGGCGGATCGATGGCCAGCCTGGCCACTACCGCCTGCGCCTCTGGAATGCGGCGAGCCAACCGGAGCTCGATCTCGAGCTCACCGCCACGGCGCCGGCGGTGCTGCTCTCCGAAGACGGCATCGTGGACTACGGCGCCGGGCACCGGCTCGCGTACTACGTGCGGCCGAAGATCCGCGTCACGGGCTACGCGCGCTTCGGCGGGCGACTGCGCGTCGTCACGGGCCCGGGGTGGTACGAGCGGCAGTGGGGATCGGCGCCCACCACGGTCTACGCGTGGAAGTACCTGAACGTGTCCCTCGACGACGGCGAGCAGTGGATCTTCTTCCATACGAAGCTCGCCACCGTCGAGCGCCACTATGCGGCCCGGATGCCGGCCGCCGGCGGGATCGAGGAGCTCCCGCTGCGTCCCGCGGACTTCCGCAACGTCGACGTCGTCGGACGGCCGCTCGGCACCGACCTGCGCGTGGACATGCCCGACGGCCCGATGCAGCTCTCGGTCCGGCCGCTCTACGGCGCCGAGCCGGACATCGAATCGATCTACCCGTTCGTGCCCGGGTTCTGGGAGAGCGCGTGTCTCGTCGAGGGGCAGCGCAACGGGACGCCGGTGCGCGGCTGGTCCATGACCGAGCTGCGCGGCTATGGCTGACAGGGTCGCCATCCTCGGCGGCGGGATCGCCGGACTCAGCACCGCGCACCACCTGGCGCTGGCGGGGATCGACGGCCTGCACGTCTACGAGGCGAGCGATCGCGCGGGTGGCAAGGCGAAGAGTCAGTTCATCCCCACGCCGGCCGGCACGAGCTATCCCGGCGAGCACGGGTTCCGGTTCTTCCCCCACTTCTATCGCCACGTCGTCGACACGATGGCGACGACGCCTGCGGGCACCGGCAGCGTGCTGGACCGGCTGGTCGCGTCGTCGGACGCCGGAATCGCGTACGACCACAAGATGCTCGACATCCCGCGCCCCCGGGACTTCGTCGAGTCGCTGCGCTTCGTGCCGACCATCGTGGACATCCTGAAGGACCGCGATCTCGGCATGGAGGACACCCTGCGCTACGCGGGCGTGCTCCTGCAGTTCGCCACCTCGTGCCGCAAGCGCCGCGAGCAGAAGTACGACACCATCCCGTGGTTCGACTTCGCGCGCGCGAAGACCTACGCGCCCCGCTTTCTCGACCTGGTCATCAAGGCGTCGCGGAACCTCTCGGCCATGCGGGCCAAGGAGACCAGTGCCGCGACGATCGGCGCGATCTCGCTCCAGATGATCTTCGACTTCGAGCCGCTCGCACGACGGAAGAAGGATCCGCTCCTGTGCGGCCCGACCGACGAGACGTGGCTCCGCCCGTGGTACGACCATCTGTGTGCGCGCGGCGTGGAGTTCGACTTCGAGAAGACGCTCGTCGGCTTCGACTTCGATGCCCGTCGGGGCCGCCTGCGCGGCGCGCGGTTCGAGGGCGGCGAGGTCGTCGAGGCCGACCACTACGTCCTCGCGGTCCCGCTCGACTGCGCAGCGAAGCTCCTCTCCGACGAGATGCGTGCCTTCGACGCCGCGTTGGAGAACGTGCGAACGCTCGCTCCCATCGCGCACGGCGACATGGTCGGGCTCCAGTTCTTCCTGTCGCGCGACGTCCCGATCGTGCACGGACACGTCCACTATCCGCAGACGGCGTTCGCGCTCACGTCGGTGTCGCAAGCGCAGTTCTGGGCGACCCGCCCGGACGAGCGACCGGGGACGCCGGAGCTGCACGGCATCATCTCGGCCATCATCTCGGACTGGGAGACGCCGGGAACCGAGGGCATCCCCGCCAAGGCCTACGTCGATCGCGGGAAGCTCTTGGACGAGGTGTGGCGTCAGATGGCCGCGTCGCTTCCGCCGGGAACCCTGCGACCCGGCGATAGGATCACGTCGCATCTCGACTCGAACGTGACGCTGAACCCGCTGCACAACGGCACGCCCCTGCTGATCCATCCGCCGGGGCAGCTCGCGCTCCGCCCCGACGCCGAAACGGCGATCGAGAACCTCTTCCTCGCCTCCGACTACGTGCGCACGAACACCGACCTCGCGACGATGGAGGGCGCCGACGAGGCGGCGCGCCGCGCGGTGCGCGGGATCCTCGCGCGGGAGGGTCTCGACGAGCATCTGTACCCGTTCGTCGAGTCGTTCCCCGAGGGCGCGGTCTTCGACGGCGCCAAACGGGTCGACGAGGCGCTCTTCGCCCTGAACCTTCCCCATCCGATGGAGGTGACCGCGAGCGTCATCGACGAGGTGCAGCGCTTCGGCGACCGCCACTCCATCCTGCGGGGCGCATTCAACGCCATGCTGCCGCTGCGCTACGTCGCGGGTCGCCTCGGCGATCTCCATCCGTTCGACTTCGCGCGCCCCGATCCCGATCTGCTCGGCTGCTGGGAGAGCGTGCTCAGGCGACTTTGAGCATGGAGCGCCGGGCCGTCAGGCCGGGCAGCAACATCGCCGCGACGTTGGCCGGGGCGACGCCAAGCGAGGGCGTCGGCGGCGCCGATGCACCGTCGAGCGCGGCGGCGTTCAGCAGCGCCGACTCCGCGTAGAGCGGCAGCCCGCACCGCGCGAGAAGCAGGGCCGCCGCGCGCAGGCATCGTGCCGCGCTCTCCGCGCCGCCCTCGGCGGCCATGAGCATGCCGGTGAGGGCGTCCCCGAGCGCCTGCCCGAGCCGCAGGTCTTCGGCGCGGAGCTGCGCCGCAGCGCGAGCGGCGGCGGCCAATAGGCGGCGCCGTTCGCGACCCGCGGCCGGCGCGGTCGCCGCGGCGAGCGCGGACGAAGCGATCAACACACGGACCTCGATGCGGAAGAGCTGGAGCCGAAGCAGATGACTTCGCCGCACGTGCGGGAGGGCGCTCGACACGCGTTTCCAGGCCGCCCCACCGTCGCCTTCGTACAGGTCGATGCGGGTCTGGGCCAACAGATCTGCGTAGTGCGGGCTCTGGAACGCCCGGAGCCTGAGGCGCCCCACCGCCGCGGCGGCACGCGACCGTGCTTCGGCCGGCCGATCGGCCAGCAGCCACGCGAGATTCGCGTGGCCACTCGCCGCGCCGATCTCGGCCGGGACGTCGCCACGCGTCCGCGCCTCGGTTGCCGCAGCTTCGACCTCGGCTTCGAAACGCGCCGTGTCGCCGTTCCACGACAGCGCCCACAGGCGATAGGAGCGGCAGTTGGCCAGCTCCCACGCGACGCCGTGCAGCCCCCGGAAGATCCGCTCCGCCTCGGCGAGCTCGTCGATCGCACGCTCCCAGCTTCCGCCGAAGTAGCTGCCCACTCCGGCGCAGAGGCGGGCGAAGGCGCGCGCACGCGGGTCGCCGACGCTGGTCGCCAGCACATCGACGCGCGCCGCCAGAGCCGCGGCGCGCGTTCGACCGGTGCGCCCGCCTTCGGCGGCTCGATAGACGGCTTCGGCGGTGAGCGCCCGCACGACGCGCCCCGGCTCACCCGCGTCGAGTGCGAGCAGCGAATGGCGGGCCTGGAACGCCGCGGAGCGTACGGCGTCGAAGGCATTGAGACCGATGGTCGCCGCCCAGCACGCATCGACCTGTGCGAGGCGATCGGGATCGATCGTGTCCTCGGCACGCGGGGTGAATCCGAACCCGCGGATCGCGATCCTGGCGCGGGCGGTGAGCAAGCGCGCCACCGCCGTCGCCGGGCTCCGGGGATATGGGATGCGCGCGAGAGCGAGCGTCCGCCGAAGCGCCCGGCGTCCCGCCTCGACGTCGCCCGCGCACAGCAGCTCGCGGGTCGCGGCGGCGCGGAGCGCGAGCGTGCGTGCCGCCGGGGCCTGTGCTCGCGCCGACGCGTTCGCTGCGGCCTCGGAAGCGGCCCCCGCCGCGCTGCCGAGTCCGGCGTTCGCGAGCGCCTCGGCATGGCGCGCCATGACCGTCCAGTCGGCAGCGCCCCGGTCCCGCAAGCGAAGCGCGATCTCGTAGAGCTCCGCGGCCCGCCCGAAGGCGAGCGCGCCGGCACTGCGCTCGGCGGCGGCGATCGCGGCGTCCGCCGCCCCACGCTCGTCCCCCGCGCCGAGGAGATGCTCGAGAACGGCTTCCGGATCCGGCGACGCCTGCCCCTGCAATGCGTCGGCGACTTGCCGGTGGATCGACCGTCGGCGCTCCGCGCCGAGAGCGGCCAACAACGTCTCCCGGATCCGATCGTGGTAGACCTCGACGCTCTTCGGTCGCGTCGCGACCGTGCGCAGCATGCACTGCTCGCGCATCCGGTAGCACAACGCGGCGGGATCGCGGCTGCCCGTGAGATCGATCACCTGCGCGAGGTCGAGCGCACCGCCGGCGACCGCGACCAGCTCGGCCAGCGCCCGTGCGCCGCTGCCGATGGCATCGATGCGCCCGAGGATCGCGCGGTCGAGGTCGACGTCTGCTTCCCGCCGTGACGCTTCGTGGTGGTAGCGGCTCAGTTGCTCGACGAAGAAGGGCGACCCTCCAGCCTGGTTCACGACCCGCTCGACGATCGGATCGGCGGCGTCACAACCGAGCAGGTCGGCAGCGAGCTCCCTCGTGTCCGATCCACCGAGCGGCTCGACGACGAGGGTGTGGTCGGGCCCGCGATCGCCGCGCTCGAGCTCCTGAAGAAAACCCGAGCCCTCCGTCTCGCCGATTCGAGAGGAGAGCAAGAGAAGGACGGCGGGCGCGTCGGGTCCACGCAGCACCTCGAGCAGCGCGAGCGCGCTGTCTCGATCGCCCCACTGCACGTCGTCGATCGAGAGGACGATCGGTCGCCGCCGCGCCAGCTCGGCGACGAGCGTGCGCAGCGCCGCGAAAGCACGCCGTTGCAGCTCGCGCGGGCTCGCCTCGCCGCCGGCACGGCCGGCGCGCGCGAATCGCCCCACGCTGCTCAGGACCGGAAAGAGGTCGAGCAGCGGGCCCAGGTCGCCCGCACCGAGGTCGGGCAACGCCGCATCCTCTCGCCCGAGGTGCCGAGCCAGCCCCTCCATCACGCCGTCGAGCGCCTTGTAGGGAACCGTCTCGTGCGCATGACACCGTCCCGACAGGACGAGGGCGGTGGCGGCCGCCCGCTCGCCGAAGGATCGCAGGAGGGCGCTCTTGCCGATGCCCGATGGCCCGACCACGTGACCGACGCGTGGATGCCCCGGCGACACCTCGCGGAGCCATTCCGCGAGCGTCGCGAGCTCGGTGGCGCGACCGACGAACGCGTCACGATGCCTCCAGGTCCTCGCCATCGGCGCGACGGCGCCACCCTCGAGCGCGCTGCGAATGCTGCGGCCGTCCGGACGTCGTGTCGGATCCGGGTCGAGGAGCGCGCGCACGAGGGCATCGAGCCCCGCACTGGTGGCCGGTGCCAGGTCACACGGGCCGGGCACGGGGCCGCGCTCCTTCACACGCAGCATGCCGACGGGCGTCCCCGAGAACGCCGGCATCCCCGTGAGGACTTCGAACAGCACGCCGCCGAGCGCGTACCAGTCGACGGCCGCGGACGGCGGCACGCCCCACACCTGCTCGGGAGCCATGTACGCGAGGGTGCCCCCCATCTCCCGATCGTCGCCGCCGGCGTCGTCGCGCACCGTGGCGACCAATCCGAAGTCGAGCACCATCGCGCGCCCGTCGCGCGTCACGAGCACGTTGGAGGGCTTGAGATCGCGGTGGACGCGACCCGCGGCGTGCAGGGCGTCGACGGCATCGACGAGCTGGGGAAGCACGGCCCACAGCCGTTCGAGCCCGGCGTGATCCAGCAGCGCTCGGGGTTCCGCCGCCCCGCGGACGTGGCGCACGACGTCGACGCCTTCGACGAGCTCCATCGTGAAGAAGGACTCGCCTTCTCCGATCACGAGATCGTAGAGCTGGACGAGATTCGGATGGGTGATGCCGTGCAGGGCGCGGAACTCGTTCTTCAGCCGCTGCGCGAGGTCGGGCGACACGTCGAACAGCGTCTTCAAGGCGACGTCGCGCCGGAGCTCCGCGTCGAAGGCGCGGCAGACCGTACCGTTGGCGCCGCTGCCGAGCACCTCTCGCCGCTCGAACCTCACGCTGGCGTCGATAGAGCGCCGGCGCCGACGGCGTCAAACCCCGGGCTCAGTCAGCCGGTCGCCTTCGCCGGCTCGGGCGTGCTCTGGTCGGCGAGCGCGACGACATCGAGCAGCTCGCGGAGCACGGTCGCCACCTCGGCCCGCTCCTCCGGCTCGAGCAGCCCGAACGCCTCGACGACGGCGGCGCGCCAGCGGTCGTGCACTTCCGGCGAACGCGTGAGGCGCATGATGCGCGCGCCGCGCAGGTTCGAGAACACCATCTTGTCGTGATCGAGCGTCGGCCATTCGTCGGGCATCTTCTTCAGCACGCGAACGTACAGGCGCGCGTTCGGATTCGGCCGCGCGCCGTAGCCGGTGATCGCCTCGCCCTCGCCGAGCGTCGCGACGCGCAGGGAGATCTCGCGCTCGAGCACGCCGAGAATCGTCGCGCGGTCCTCGAGCGGAATACGCTCGTAGACGCGCAGGAACCGATCACGCGCGGGGTCGTGTGTGAGCGTCTCGACGAGACCGGATGCGGTCGTGAGTAGCGCTCTCAGTGCCTCGAGCCTGTTGGTCCGGTCCAGTTGGTCTGCCATCGAACAGCTCCCTCCGTGCGTGCCCCCCGCTCGGCGTGTCTGGAAACGGGTTTCGGACAAATGGGCTCGTCCTGTCAATCCCATTCCTGACCTGCACCCGCGCAGGTTCGCCGACCTCTACCAGGCGGCTGGGGTCAGCTCGACGTCACGGAGCTGGGACTGGAGCCGGGTGAACGCGCGCGTCTTGTCCTCGCCTCCTCGCCCCGCAAGGTCCTGCTTCAGCATCGCATTGTGGGCGTCGTAGACCGCGTCGATGTGTCCCTTCGACAGCCCTCGGGCACCGAACTGACCGATCTCCCAGAGCTCTCCGCTGTGCAGTCCGACGTAACGGCTCCGGGTGTCGAGGATCAGATCCCGGATGAGGTCATAGGCCTGCGTCGCGTTCATGCGATCGTGCTGCCAGTTGTACCCCTGCCCGCTCAGGCCGAACTCCGCTGCGCGCTGCGCGATGGGCGTCGAGTGGTCGTACCAAAACGGCTTCAGGTTGTAGTAGTCGAGGCCGCTCGTCTCGATGAAGCGCTGCACCTTGCGAACGGTGTCGGCGGTGTCGCCCGGGAAGCCGACGATGAACGACGCGTAGGTGAGGATCTCGCGCTCCGCCAGCAGCCCGATGCCGCGGCGGAACAGCTCCTCGGTCGCCGTCTTGTTCATGCGCTCGAGCGTCTCGTCGTCGACCGACTCGAGGCCGAGGTAGACGCCGACGCAGCCGCTCGCCTTCATCATCTCGACCTGCGCCGCGTCGAGGAACTGGCAGCGGATGAAGCTGTACCACCGGAACTGATGGCGCCGCAGGATCTCGAGCACCTGCATGAAGCGCTTGGGCGGGACGTTGAACGTGTCGTCGATGATCATCAGCGTGTCGACGCCGCGGCGCGAGAGCGCCTGCAGCTCGCGCTCGAAAGCGTCGAACTCGGCCTTGATCACAGGCCCCTGCGTGGTCGGGTAGCTGCAGAAGCTGCAGCGGAACGGGCAGCTGATCTGCGTGCGGACGTTCACGACCGACCCGATGTGCTCGTTCTCGACCAGGTCCCAGTCCATCCGCATGCGCGCGGCGTCGAACACCTCGCCCGTGCGATCGAGCCGCGAGACCGGCGCGCCCTTCGAGTAGCGCACCGTGTTGGCCAGGCCGTCGAGGCTACGGCCCGCCTTGAGACGCCCCAGGAGCTCGGCGAGGGTCTCGATCCCGTAGGGGTCGACGATCAGCGCATCGGCGCCGAGGAAGCCGAAGCTCCCGAGCAGATCGCCTTCGTCCTCGCGCGGGGCGCCGGCCGGCAGCTGCTCGTTCTCGGCCTTCCTCACCTGGAACTGGTTCCAGATGCTCATGCCGCCCAGCACGATGTACGACGCCGGCGAACGCTCGCGGCACAGGCGCACGAGCGCCTTCATCTCGAGCGGCGAGGTGATGAGCGTCGTCGAGATCGCGATGGCGCGCGGTTGCTCGGCGAGCGCCGCCTCGAGCTGCGCCGCCTGGAGCTGCACGTGCTGGACGAGCGCCACCTCGAAGCCGCGCTGCTTGAGCGCCTGGTAGATCCACATGCCGCCCAGCAGCGGCGTGCGCCACGAGCTCAGCATGGAGACGTCGGCGTAGGCGAAGCCGTTGCCGCCCCGGGCGAGCGGCCCGCGCGCGGAGCGGTGCGCGACGCTGGCGAGCTGGTTCGCCATCAAGGCGTCCCCCTCGAACTCGACGTAGTTGAGGGCGAGGAACTTCCCCCAACCGTCCGCGGCGTCCCCGCGGTGGACCTTGAGGAAGATCTCCCGTTCGCGGTCGCGGTCGAACTCGGCGGCCCCGATCACAAGGCAGTCGACGCCCACGCGGCTAGCCTACCCCCCTCACGACGGACCCATCAACCAATTTCAGAACCCCTGATAGATGAAGACGCGGCCGTCGCCCGGCGCGAACAAGACGAGCACGACGATCGCGAGCGCATAGAGAGCCGCACGAAGCACGATCGCACCCAGGGGCGGCGCAGGTTCAGGACGAGACACGCACGACCTCCTGGGCGAGCCGGGTTTGGAAGCCGCTCAGCTCCGGGAACGGGTGATCGAAGTCGATGAAGGCGTCGGGCCCGAGCGCGTGACGCGCGTCGAGGACCGGCACCCCGTGCGCGGCCGCGACGCGCCCGATCGTGGCGGCCGCCGCGTCGGAGAAGCCGGGGATCGCGTATTCGCCGGTCGGATCCTGGTCGAGCAGCGGGCTCTGCGGCATCAGCACGACGCCGGTGCGGCGACCCGTCGCCACCAGACGGGCCAGCAGCACGTCGAACGCACGCACGCCGGGATCGCCGTCGCGAAGCGGCCGCGCCTGCCGCGCGCGATCGCGCACCATCTCGAGGTAGCTGCTGCTTCCGATCGTCAGGTAGTCGATGAAGCGCGCGAAGCTGGGATCGCGGCGCCACGCTGCGTAGGCTGCCTCCGCCGCCGCGCCGCGATCGCCGTGCATGTACGTGAACACCGCGCGGGTGTCCGCGAAGTGGGTCGGAAACGGCGCCGGCTCGACCGGCGGTGCCACGCGGTCGATCAGCACGGCGCGCGCGAACTCGTGGAAGCGATAGAGTGGCCACAGCGTCCGACCCCAGCGGTCGAGTCGCGCCATCGAGCCGTCCGGCGCAATCGGTCCGTCGGCCCATCCGATGTGCAGGAGACGCGCGGGAAGGCCGGACACCGGATGCCCCGGCGTGTCGAGGAGATCGGTGCCGTCGACCGTGACGAGGACCGTCTTCGGCGCCAGGTGATCCAGATGGCGCGACAGGACCTCGAAGTCGCCCGTCCCCGCCCCGAAGATCGCGAGGTTCGCGACGCGGATGCGCGCGCCGAGGCGATCGACCTCGCGCTGCACGAACGGATCGTGTCCCGCCAGCCACACGCGCGAGTTCCCGAGCAGCGCCGCCACCGGTCGATCGTCGGGCGGCGGACCGTAGATCTCGCGCGCCGCGGTGAACGTCTGCGCGAAGACCACCTGGGTCATGTCGCGCGTGCGCTCGAAGAGCGCCGGGCGCCACAGCACCGGCCGCGACGTGATGGCCGCTCCCAGCAGGAGCGTGAACGCGACCGCGAGAATCCAGGTGAGCGGCGAGCCGGCCGCGCTGGTGTTGCGCACGATCCGTCCGACGCTACTCGGCGGGGCGCGGCTGTCAAGCAAACGGCGCCGCCGAACACCGCGTGCGGTTTGAACCCCGTGCCCGGCCTGCGGTAGGTAGATGCGAATGCCGATCGACGAGCCCGCGCTCGACGCGGCGGTCCGCGACTACCTCGAGCGCGAGCTGCGCATCGCCGCGACCGACGTCGGCCCCGACACCCGCCTGGTGACCAGCGGCCTCATCGACTCGGTGGCGCTCGTGCGGTTGGCGACGATCCTGGAGGAACGCTTCCGCATCGCCGTTCCCGACCGCGACATCGTGGTCGGGAACTTCGACACGCTCCGCCTGATCCGCGCCTACGTGGCGCGGCAGGCCGCGCGCTGAGCACCGCGCGTCACGCGGCATGCTGCCCGCCCTCCTCGGGACGCTGGCTCTGGCGCCGATCTATTGGACGGTCGTGCCGGCGGAGGCCCGGCGCGCCGTGGTCGCCATGGCGAGCCTCGCGATCCTCGGGCTCTGGGACGTGCGGCTGCTCGCGTTCGTCGTGGTGGTGACCGGTGGTCTCTGGTTGCTCATGCGATCGGCGGCGGAGACCACCGACATCCGGCGGGCCCGCGCCCTCGCCACCGCCGGCATCGCCGGTTTCGTCGTTGTCTTCTCGTGGAACAAGCTCGCCGCGAACGGCAGCGGACTGCTCCCCTCGCAGGGCGGCCTCGTGTTCCTCGGCGTCTCGTACATCGCCCTCAAGGGGGTCGCCGCGCTCGTCGAGAGCACGCGGAAGACCTACGGGGCAGTCGCTTTCGCCGACGTGCTCGGCTGGATGGCCTTCCTGCCGACGTATCCCGCCGGGCCCATCGAGCCGTTCGAGCACTTCCGGCCGCAGGCGCCGACCTTCGATCGCACGCGCGTCGGCCGCGGGCTCGAGCGCGTGCTGTTCGGCCTCGTGAAGGCCCTCGTGGTGGGGCACGCCCTGGGCGACTGGTCGGCGGGCATCATCGCCGAGCCGGGCCCGCATTCCCGTTCCGTGCTGCTCCTGGGCCTCTACGCGAACACGCTCCGCGTCTACTTCGACTTCTCCGGCTACAGCGACATCGCGATCGGCATTGCCGCCGTGTTCGGCTGGACCATCCAGGAGAACTTCGACAACCCCCTCGTGCGGCGAAATCTGGTCCAGCTCTGGCAGCACTGGCACATGACGCTCACCAGCTGGCTCCGCCTCTACATCTTCATTCCGGTCGCGCGCGCGCTCATGCGCCGCCGATGGGGGCATCGTGTGGCGGCCGCCGGCGGGCAGATCGCCGCCATGACGTCATGCGGGCTCTGGCACGGCTACACGCCCGGCTTCGCGCTCTGGGGCTTCCTGCAGGCGATCGGTCTCATCTGGGTCGGCGTCTTCGCGCGCGAACTCGGTCGCCGCCTGCCCCTCGGGCTCGTGCAGTGGTGGCGCTCGCATCCCGTCGCCCACGCGCTCTCGATCGCCCTCACCTTCAACGCGTTCGCGCTCTCGCTCGCCTTCTGCGTGACCGACATCACGCACGGCTGGCGATATCTCGCGCGGCTCCTCGTCGGCTGAGCGCCTCAGGGCGCCGGCTGCTCCCGCGCGCGTGCCTGCTCGGCCGCGCGGGTCCTCGCGAGCAACGCCGGCCACTCGGCCTGCGCGTGGAGCGAATCGAAGTCGTCGTTCTCCTCGACCAGCCGCGGCTGATCGAGCCCGAGATCGACGGCCTGTCCCAGGAGCGCGAGCGCCGGCTCCGGCTCGCCGCCGAGCGCCCGCAGACACGCGAGGTTGTAGGGCGGGATCCAGGAGTCGGGACGGACACGCGCCGCCTCCGTGTAGTAGTCCGCGGCGGTCTTCGGGTCGTCGACGAAGCGCGCGGCGTTCCCCGCCTGCACGAGCACCTCGAAGAATTCCGGGAGCGTCACCAGGACCTTGCGGTAGTAGTCGAGCGAGCGCCCGAAGTCCTTGCGGTCGTAGAAGAGATCCGCCAGGCGGCGGTACACGTGCGGGAAGGTCGGATCGACGGCGATGGCCCGCTCGTACCATTCCTGCGCGCCGGCTTCGTTGCCGCGCACGAGCTCGACGAATCCGAGGTTGCTCATCGCCTCGACGAACGTCGGCGCCAGCTCCAGCGCCTTGCGGAAGCTCCGCTCCGACTCGTCGAGGTCGCCACGCCGGAGCGCCAGCGAGCCGAGGGCCCCGTACACCCGGTGCTGGCGCGGCTGCTGCTCGAGCGACGCCCGATACTGCCGCTCGGCCTCGTCGTAGTCGCCGCGCTTGACCGCTCCGTAGGCGAGGAGGTTGCGTGCGGTCACGTTCTCGGGCGCATCCGCGAGGACTTCGTCGAGCAATGCCTTGGCGCGATCCCACTGCTCCACCTGCACGAGCTGCCGCGACTCCTGCAGCTTGTTGTAGAGCGCCATCCCGTCCTTCGGATCGCGACCCGTCATCTCGGCGCGCTGCTCGGGTGGCGCCAGGTAGCCGAGCGCGCGCAGCATCTCTTCGGTCTCGCGATCGATCTCGCGCGTCGGCGCGGTCAGGGCTCGGCGCGCGCTGTCCGCGGTCACGGCTTCCAGCTCGGCCTCGAGCGGCTTCGCCGACGCGGCTTCGGCCGGATAGAGGTTCTGGAGCTCCCGCGGATCGCGGCGCAGGTCGTACAGCTCCGGCCGCGGCGCCTGGATCCACTTGTGCCCCGAGTGACGCACGCCGAAGAGCGGCGCCATGCCGAAGCCCTCCTCGGCCAGGCGCGCCTCGGAGTACTGCGTGAGGTCGATCGGGGGCGTGCCGCCCTGGAAGGCGGCGAGAAGGCTCGTGCCCTGCACGGTGTCGCCGCCGGGAAGCCCGAGCACCGCGAGGATCGTCGGGACGATGTCGATGTGCCGGACGGGCCCGCCATACGTCACGTTGGCGGGAATCACCCCGGGAAGGCGCCACACCATCGGCACGCGGATCGTCGCGTCGTAGATGAAGATGCCGTGCGTCGGCTCGCCGTGCTCGTCCAGGCTCTCGCCGTGATCGGCCGTGAGGACGACGAGCGTGTGGTCGAGGGCACCGTGCTCGCGGAGCCAGTCGATCAGGCGGCCGGCGCCGCGGTCGGCCTCCGCGATCTCGGCGTCGTACGGCGTCGGCGCCATCGCCGCGAGGTCGATCGACGCCAGCTTGTACGGTTGGTGCGGGTCGAAGAAGTGGACCCACATGAAGAACGGCTGGCGCCGCCCGCCCTTCCACCAGTCTTCGAGCCAGGCGAGCGCGCGCGCCGCCGTCCGCGCCGCGGGTCGCTCGCGGATCATGAACAGCTCGGGCTCGTCCTCCGACCACAGATCGTCGTCGTAGACCTCGAAGCCCTGGTCGAGGCCGTAGCGACGCGTGAGGACGGCCGCCGAAATGAATGCGCCGGTGTGATAGCCGGCCGACTGGAGCCGCTCGGCGAGCGTCACGGCCTCGGACGGCAGCGCGTAGTTGCCGTTGTCGCGCACGCCGTGCGCCGGCGGATAGAGCCCGGTCATGATCGAGCTGTGGGCGGGGAGCGTGATCGGCGCCGATGTCGTCGCGTCGGCGCAGCGCACACCCTCGCTGGCGAGCCCGTCGATCGTCGGGGTCTGCGCGAGCCCGAAGCCGTAGCAGCCGACGCGGTCGGCGCGCAGCGTGTCGATGGTGACGACGAGGACGTTCGGACGATCGCGCCCGTTGCACGCCGCCAGGACGGCGAGCGCGAGAACGGTAACCGCGCGGGTCGCCCGGCGCGGTGACGGGATCAAGAGAGCGTCGCCGTCCCCGATTTCCCTGCCGTCGCCTTCCAGGTGTAGGGCAGATCGGCCGCGTACTCGCCCGGGCCCGCGGTCATGGTGAGCGGGATCGTGACCGGCACGTTGCTCGCGTCGGCGTTGGTGAGCCCGTACTGCGCCAGCGTCGTCTGCAGGTCGCCCTTCAGGTTGAAGGTGACGTTGTAGGTTCCGGCCTTCGTCAGACCGTTCTTGAGGCTCACGTCCAAGTTGAACTTGTTGCCGTTGCCGTTGTTGGCCGAGCCGCCCTTGCCGAGAAGGAACGTCTGCGTGATGCCGCCGAAGTCGACCGCGACGGGAAGCCCGGCCAGCGAGATGCCGCCGGCGACCGTGATCTTTCCCTTCCACTGCACGGTGTCCTGCCCGGTCTTCTTGAAGTTCAGCTTCACCGTGGACTTCTTCGGCGTCGGCGGCGTGATGTGCGCGAAGTTGATGACCTGGGAGAGCTCCTGCTCGGACATGCACTTGATGGCGGACGACGGGATCGGCGTCTGCACCAGATTCTGGCAGGTCTGCTTGCTCTGCTTGTTCTTTCCCTGGACCGTGACGAACGTCATGATCACCGCCGTCCCGCCCGGCTCGATCGTCGGGATGTAGGTGAACGCCGCCTTCCCGGGCGGGGTCGTGGTGATGCTGATGCCGGCGTTCGACGGCGGCGTGGTGGCGCCCGGACCCTGCACGACGAATCCGAGGCGCGGCTCGTAGGACGTGATGCCCGCCGGCAGGCTCTGCTGGGTGGTGAACCACTGGTCCTGCGCGCTCACCTGCGAGTCACCGCTCGAGCTGGCGACCACGATCGTGTCCGATCCGGATGCGATCCGGCCGAGGAGTGAAATGGCCACGGACGTCGCCGTGGGCCCGGTGTTCGTCACGATGTTGAGCCAGCGTGCCCACTCCTGGTTCTGCGACACGTAGACCTTGCGGGTGAGCGACAGGTTCTGATCGGGGAACGCCTGGGCGGCGAAGATGAGCTGCTGGGGCTTGCCGTTGGCCATGCAGTTCGGGTCCTCGGTCGCGATCTGGCCGGGGTTGTACGCAAGCGGGACCGGAAGCTTCTGTCCGTTGAGACCAGAGATCAGGAGGGCGTTGAAGCCGGCGAAGGCCGGCGTGAGCGGTACGTTCACCTCGTGCTGGACCGTGTAGGTGGTGAGGAAGCCGAACCACGGCGTGAAGCCGATGTAGTAGCTGGTCACCGTGACGGGCTTGATGAAGGTGGCGTTGTTGAGCCCGCCCGACGCGGATGAGGGGCTGAGGGGCGGCGGCGCCGGAACCACCTGCGTGTTGACGTTGTACTTGGTGCCGTTCGAGTCCTTGAGCGTCACCGGCAACGCATAGGCCAAGCTCGCCGTCAGTAAGACGGAAGCGACAATGGTGGATCGGAGAGCGGCGCGGGCTGTCATCGGGGGCTCCTTGCCTCGATCGGGTAACGTCGATCGGATTGGGGGTGACGGGACCATAACAAACCGCGACGTACCCCATCTTGCCATTCCACGCCATGGGCAAACTGCCGCGCGTCCTGGCCAGGTGTCGGACGATACGCTCGGAGGGCGTTCAGAGCCCGATGCGCGCCAGGAACCGCCGCGTCGCCGTCATTCCGTGATCGATCGCGCGACCCGCCGAGGTCGCGGACGGAGCGTTCGCACGCGTCACGTGTGGGCCCGCGTCGCGGGGCTCGAGGTCCACGCGCACCTCGGACGGTTTGCCCGCTTGCACGCGCACCTCGCGCGCCACCTCGGCGAACTTCGGGTGGGTGACGCGAACGTGGTAGAGCCCGGGCCCGAGCGGACGCCGGGCGACGCCGTCGTCGCCCTCGCTCATCGTGGTGACGATCGCGTCGTCGGGCGTGCGAACCTCGACCACCGCCCCGTGCACGACGCGCTCGCTCCCCGACTCGTGGACGACCGCGACGATTTCCCCCGGCTGTCCGGCGGCGCGCAGATAGTCGACCGCGGAGTAGGCGGCCCCGCCGATCGAGGTCAGGCCGGCCACGAGCGCGACGGCCGACTGCATCGACGACAACGACGGCTTGGCCACCACACCGACCTCCTCCGTCGAGGATGGCTGCCGGCGGGCGAACTCTCAATCACCGCCGGCCGATGCCATGCGCCCTGCCTGGCGCTGCGGCGCCGAAGCCGATCACGCCGACCTGGCAGATGCCAGCCCGGGCACGACGATTTTTTCCTTCACTTCTCGGTCCGGGATGTGGCAGGCTCCGGTCGTGGGGGGATCCGTCGTGCACCCGGTGTTACCAGGCGACCGCCGGGTCGGTAAGACGTTCTGATCCCGCTTCGTACCACTAGGCTCGCAGAAGGAGAACGCTCGTGAAACGATCGCTCGGCTCCGTGTTGGCCCTCGCGCTGCTCGCCGCCGTTCCGGCGGCGGCCGCGGACATCGCCCGCTACATCCTGCCTCCCGGCAACTTCGGAGGCGCACCGTTCACCGTGAACTCCACGGATCAGCTCCCGCTCTATTCGAGCCTCTCCCCGCTGCGGGACAACATCACGCTGGCCGACATCGATGCCCACTACCTCCCCGAGGACTTCACGCCGATCGAGCCCTCGCACGAGGAAGTGACGGGGCGGCCGGGCCTCCAGCTCATCTACGATGCCTGGGGCATCCCGCACATCTACGGTCAGACGCGGGCGGACGTGGCCTTCGGAGCCGGATGGGTCACGGCGCGCGATCGCGGCCTCCTGCTCGCGGTCGGGCGCGGGCCGGCGCGCGTCGCCGTCGCCGACGTGCCCAACATCGACGCCTTCTCGCTGGTGACCACCCTCCAGCCGTTCACGCCGAGCGCGGAGGCCGAAGCGCTGGTGACCCAGCAAGCCCAGCTCCTCGTCACCACCTACGGCGCCAAGGGACAGGAGATCCTCGACGACGCCCAGGCCTACGTCGACGGCATCAACGGCTACCTGGCCGCGAACAGCCTCCCCAACCCACAGCCCTTCGTCGTGAACGACGTCATCGCGGTGACCGCGTTCATCGGCTCGATCTTCGGCGCGGGTGGCGGCGGCGAGGCGGCCAACGCCGATCTGCTCGCCAAGCTCGAGCAGTCTCCCCTCGGCGTCGACCAGGGCTACAAGGCGTGGTCCGACGTGATGCTGGCCGACGATCCGGAGGCCCCGACCACGATCAACCGGAGGTTCAAGTACCCGCCCCTCACCGGTGGCCCGGTGACGGGATCGGTGGTGGTCGACGCCGGCTCGATCCAGAGCATCAACCCGCGCGTGCCGCCCGCGATGGCGGCCCTGGCGCCGCACCGGCTGCGGGCATCGAACTTCCTCGTCACGTCGCCCAAGCGCTCCGCGTCGGGGCACTCGCTCGCGGTGATGGGCCCGCAGCTCGGCTACTACTACCCCGAGATCGTCCAGCAGATCGATCTGCACGGCCCCGGCATCAACGCCCAGGGCGTCGGGGTGCCGGGTCTCTCGATGTACATCCTGATCGGCCGCACGCCGGACTACGCGTGGAGCCTCACCTCCGCCGGTCACGACGTGCGCGACGTGTACGCCGAAGAGCTGTGCGAGCCCGACAATTCGACGCCGACGCGGGCGTCGACGCACTATCGCTACGCCGGTGACTGCCGCGCGTTCGACGTCTTCAACGCCGGCGTGCTCGGACCCAACTCGCTCATCTACAACGTCTCGGTGCACGGCCCCGTGTTCGCCACCGCCACCGTCGGCGGGAAGCCGTACGCCCTCTCCCGCCGCCGCTCGACGTTCGGTCGCGACGGTCTTAACCTGGCCGCCCTGAAGGACATGACCGAGGGCAAGGCGTCCTCGCCGCCGCGCTTCTGGCGCGCTGCGAACCAGTTCGGGTTCACCTTCAACTGGGCCTGGGTCGGGCGCAGGAAGACGGCCTACTTCTCGTCCGGGTATCTCCCGAAGCGCCCCGCCGGCCTCGACCGGCGCCTGCCGACGCTCGGCAACGGACAGTACGAGTGGGCGGGCTTCCTCACCGAGAAGAAGCATCCGCACGACGCCGGCGGTCCCCAGGGACTGCTCCTCAACTGGAACAACCGCTCGGCGCCGGGGTTCATGCACGGCGACGACGAGCCCTACGGCTCGGTGCAGCGCGTGGAGATGTTCAACAAGTGGCCCGACCAGGTCGAGATCACCGACAACGTCGGCATCATGAACCGCGCCGCCACGCAGGACACCCGCTCGCCCGTCTGGCCGCTCGTGAGCCGGGCGCTCCACATGAGCACGGCGCCGAGCCTCCGCGACCAGCAGATCGTCGACATCCTCGACGACTGGGTCTCCCGCGACGCCCCGCGCGTCGACGCCGACTCCGACACGTACTACGACGAGCCCGGTCCGGTGATCATGGACGCGCTCTGGCGACCGATCGCCGACGCCGTGATGTCGCCGGTGTTCGGCACGCTGATCCCCGATCTGGACAACGTGCGTGACCTCGACGGCATGGAGGGCCTGTCCTACGTGGACAAGGACCTCCGCACCCTGCTCGGCGACCCGGTGACGGGTCCCTTCAACCTCCACTACTGCGGCCTGGGCTCGCTCATGCCGTGCGTGGACTCCCTGTGGCAGGCGGTGCACCAGACCGGCGACACGCTCACGGCGCAGCAAGGCCAGGTGAACCCGGCCCTGTGGCGGAAGCTGGCGGCAACCACGGGGTTCGTGCCGGGACTGCTCCCGAACCGCTTCCCGTCGACGAACCGCCCGACCTTCCAGCAGGTGCTGGAGTTCGAGCGGCAGTAGAGAAACCGACACGATGCCGGCGGGGCCAGCGTTCGAATCGACGCTGGTCCCGCCCCCAAGCACGGGGCACATCTCGGTCGCGCTGCTCGCGCGCCATTGGTACGTCGCCTGCCCATCGACTGGTAGGCGGCGCTAGCGCTTCACGGGCGCGCTGGAGACGACGACCTGCTTCGCCTCCGCCATGTAACGAGCAGCGGCCGCGGAGGCCTCCTCCGGGGTGCCCCCGCGCTCGCGAGCATCCATGTATGCCGCGTACCAGTCCCACCAGTCGTGCGGTGGGGCGACCGCCTCGAACGAGCCGTGATGCTCGGCCGTTTCATGCAGGAGCCGTGCGAGAGCCGCGACGTCCATCGTCACACCCGGCCGGGGAGCCGCTCCTTGATCTCCTGCAGGAGCCAGACGTTGCCGTCGTGATCGTTGAAGGAGGCATACGTGGCGTAGGAACGACGTTGGGGATCCGGACCTGGGGCGCGTCCCCCGCTGCCCGCGTAGAAGCCGCCGCCGAGGCCACCACCGGCGTCGTGGAACACGTTCACCTCGATGCCGTGCGAGACGATCGCGTTCCGCGCGGCGTCGATGTCGTTCACCGCCAGGACCAGGCGGTCGATCGAGCCCGGCCGAGCGGAGGTGACCCCCTTGCCGAAGATGATGGAGCATGCCGAGCCGGGCGGCGTCAGCTGCACGATCCGGTAGCCGTCGCTGCCGGCGAAGTCGATGTCCTCGCGGAATCCCAACCGCTTGTAGAAACCCTTGGCCCGATCGACGTCGGAGACG
This sequence comes from Candidatus Eisenbacteria bacterium, assembly GCA_035577985.1. NCBI lineage: Bacteria > Candidatus Eiseniibacteriota > Candidatus Eiseniibacteriota bacterium. The sequence goes on along the minus strand of DATJZY010000057.1, from coordinate 49,974 downwards.
GGAATCACCACGACCTCGAGCTTCATGTCCATGCGCCCCTACTGCATGCTCGCCATCAGGCGTCGACGGGTTTTCGTGCCGTCACGTGTCGAGCACCGCGGGCGCGTGGTCGGGCGGCGGCCGCGCTCACCGCCCGACTTTTCCCGCGTCGGCCTGAACGCGGCAGGTCTCGATCGGCCGCACCTCGACGCCCCAGCCCAGGTGCTCGTTCAGGGGCGCTCTGCAAAAGTCGGTGCCGCGAGGGCGCGGCGAGGTATTGTCATGACGCGCGTCGCGTTGCTGTCCGGGTCCGTCCCGGGGCGGACGCCACGGCGGTGTCTATGTCCCGCGGTCCCAGACGACGTTTGACTGGCTCGAATGAGCAGTCGTATGGCTCGTGTCGCCATGATGCGACGTGGCGTTGGCTCGGCACGTTACGTTGGAGCGGGATTCGTCCCGGCCATCGCCATCACACTCGGTCTGCTCGGCCGCGTGCCGGCCGAGGCGGCGTCCGCCGCCAAGGTCTGCCGTAGGAGCTGCACCGCGGCCATCGGCGAGTGTCTCGCGGGCGCCAAGCAGGAGCGGACGGCGCGGCTGGCCGTCTGCACCTCCGGGGCCGCCGACCGGCGGACCTGCCAGCGTGAGGTGGCGCGGGCGGCCCACGCCACCGGCCGGGCCTGCGGTAAGCTGCGCAAGGGCTGCACGGCCTGCTGCCGCGCGCGCGGGACGGCCTGCGACCAGCCGCAGGTCACGCGCGACCAGGGGCGGGCGGCGAGCGGCCTCATCGCAATCAGCGGCGGCACGCTGACGGCGACCGCCGCCGACGGGACGACCTACACGCTCACGGTGCCCGCCGACGCGCTCCTCGACGACACGACGATCACGCTGACGCCCGTGACCGCCATCGGCGGATTCGCGGTCGGCCGCGACCTCGTCGCCGCCGTCGACGCCGAGCCGAGCGGCCTGCTCTTCCTGAAGCCCGCGACGCTCACGATCACGCTGCCGCGGGCGCCCGCCGAGCGCCTGCTCGGGTTCGGCTACGAGGGCGACGGGACGGACTTCCACGGCGAGCTGCTCGCCGCCAATGGGACGACGGCGCGCCTCATCGTGACCCACTTCAGTGGCTTCGGGGCGGGCCCCGAGTCCTCGCCTGAGCTGCACGCCCTGCTCGCGCGGCCGCCGAGCAGCGCCTCGCAGCAGTTCGACGGTCAGCTCGCGAATCTCGCCAGCCAGGGCGTGACCGACCTCCAGACCTACGTCGACCTGTTTCGCCGCTGGTACCAGCAGGTGATCCGCCCCCAGCTGCAAGGTGCCGTCGGCAGTGACCCGGCGCTCCGCCAGGCGCTGAAGGATTACGACCAGTGGTTCACTGAGTTGCAGAACGGCCTCCTCCTCATTGGCCTCAACGCCGGGACTGCGCTCGCTCCCGAGCAGGCCGAGGCGCTCACCCTCATCGCCGCGGCCCTGCGCGACGCGGTCGCCCGCGCCGACGCCCGCTGTCTCGCGCAGCACAGCCTCGCCGAGGCCGAGCGCGCGCTCGAGTGGCAGGTGATCGCCGCCGCGGCCGACGTCGACACGCCCGCCAACGCGCTCGATCTCGACACGGTACTCGACGGCCTCTGTGTCGAGGCGCACTACGACGACCTCTCGTATCCGAACGATCCGCCGCTCGGCGTTCGCTCCGAGCTTCGCCTCCACGTCGGGCTCGACTTCATCGACGGCGCGCGCGCGAGCGGCGATCGCATGCTCGTCGACATCACGCCGCACGGCACGGTCGAGCTGACGGTCCCGGCCGACACAAACCCGGACCGGAGCTTCGCCATCGACTTCACTCCGCGAGGTGACCGCGAGCTGCGGCTCGACATCCACTCGTGCGGCGACGTCCCGGGCCGACGCCGGCTCAAATCCGTCTGTCAAGACGCGTTCGTCGTGCGCGGCTTCGAGGTACGCCCGCCCACTGCCACGGTCGCGCCGGGCGGGACGCAGCAGTTCGGGGCGTTCCTGTTCGATCAGCCGACGACGAACATCACCTGGTCGGCCACGGGCGGGACGGTCGACGCGACCGGTCGCTTCACCGCCGGCAGCCAATCGGGAAGTTTCAAAGTGCGGGCGACCAGCACCGTCGACCAGAACGTCGCCACGGCCGAAGTCACCATCGGCAGCGCGACCACAACCACGGTTCCCAGCACCACCACCTCCACCACCCTCCCCGTGCCGACCGGGACGGCGACGTTCAACGTGAATCTGCCGCCGGGGTCTGATCCGATGTTCGTCGTTGCCGGAACGTTCAATGTCTCGATCAGCCATACGAGCGGAGGCGGATTCGATGCGTCGGCGAGCTGGCCCGGCGCCACGATGTTCTTCGGGAGCTCCACCGGCTGCCCGGGGGCGGAGTACGGGCTCCACGACGTGGGGGGCAGCCATTTCACCATGGTCAGTCCCGTGGTTGGGCAGCTCACCATCGGCGGCATCCAGGTCACCTCCCCGCCCGGCGGGTGCTTCACTAGCAGCGGCTTCACGGCCATCACCTTCGGTGGGCTTCTGCTGCAGCCGGACGTCATCCAGTTCTTCAGCGTGTGCATCGCTTCAACTTGCTATGATTCCCGGTTCGTGCCGGGCGTTCAGGTGGGGGGCGTCGTGCAGATCAGCGGCGCGCCGTGAACGAGGGTGAATCGCCTGACGCCGCGCTGCTGGGGGAGCATGTCTGCAGCGCTCGCCACTGCCTCCGCCTCGAGGCGATCCCCGTGCGCGGCAACCGGCGCCGTGGACGCGCCCGCCGGCCCGAATTCAGAAGACCGCGATGTGAAAGGGCGCGTTCTGGAGCGCGCTCTGAGTCGTGTTCTGGATGAACACGCCGACGTGCGACGTGTCATCGAACAGCGGGTTGCAATCCCCGCCGGCCGGGCCTCCGCCGCAGATGTTGGCCTGCGGCGCACCGGAGAAGATACAGGTCGCGTCGAGACAGGCGGCCGTGACCGACAGCGTCTTCCCCTCGAGGCCGGAGCCGAAGCCGACGTAGTACTCGCCCGGGTTGGGGTGGTCCACGGTGATCCCGCCCGACTGCGCGGCGATCGTGCCGTCGTCTTTGACGACCGCCCAGCGGGCGGCCGCGTCGCCTTTGTCCCCTTTGTCGCCCTTGGGACCGACCAGCCCGAGCGCCGCGGGATCGACCGTGGTCTCCTTGCCCTTGCAGGTCGTACGCGACGCCAGCACGCCCTTCTTGTTCTTGCAGAGCACCTCGGCCGACGCCCACGTCCCGGCGGCAAACACGAGCAGAGCGGCGGAAATGACGACGCTGGAGCGCTGTCGCGTCACAGGGAACCTCCTTCGGCTGCCGATTTCGTCTCGGTCGAGTGCTCCGAAACTACCGGTGAACACCTCGTGCGATCAACACGCGCGCGTCACGGGAAATCCCGAGGGCGACCAGGGACAGAGGTGTTGGCAATAGTTGTGGATCGGGCTCTGGAGGCCGGGTAGTATCCAAACGCCCTTGCGGAGTGGGGACACCCACGATCAATCTTCGCGTGGCTGCTACGAACTGGAGCGATTGGGCCCATCATGCCACCGCCCTTGCTCCGCCGCCGGTGGCGACCGTGGGGCTCGCCTCCGCCGATGCAGGAGAGAGCGTGATGCGAAACGTCGCGACGACGATCGGCACGACGCCGATCACGAGGAACACCATATCGGCCCCGATACGGGTCCACTCGAGCAGGTGGAAGGTGCCGCTCGTGAGGAACGCCAGCCGCCGTGCGTGCCAGTAGCCGTTCGAGAGCACATCCCAGAGCTGGAGCACGCCGCCCGGAAAGAGATCGAGCAGGACCATGAGTCCGAGCCCGACGTTGAGCCCCCAGAAGCCCGTCCGAATGAGCCCTTCGACGCGCTGCCACCGGGCATCGTCCGCCAACGCGCGCAGGCAGAACACGACGACGGCGAGGGCGAGCATGCCGAACACGCCGAACATCGACGCGTGCCCATGATTGCTCGTGAGCAGCGTCCCGACCTCGAAGTAGGAGACGATCGGCAGGTTGATGAGGAAGCCGAAGATGCCGGCGCCGACGAAGTTCCAGAAGCCGACCGCCATGAGGAAGTATATCGCCCAGGTCTGCCGTGCCGCGAACGCATGCCCGCATTCGGCGCAGCGGCGATCCTTCAGGCTGACGAAGTCCCATGCGTCGAGCGTGAGCAGCGTGAGCGGCACGACCTCCATAGCGGAGAAGCAGGCGGCGAGCCCCATGTTGAGGGTGCCCTGGCCGGTGAAGTACCAGTGGTGCCCGGTGCCGACGATGCCGGCGCCGAGGTAGAGGATGGCGTCGAGATATACGATGCGAGTCGCCGTCCTCGCGGCCACGAGGCCCATCTGGAAGAACATGACGGCCACGAGCACGGTCGCGAAGAGCTCGAAGAAGCCTTCGACCCATAGGTGGATGATCCAGAACCGCCAGTTGTCGATGACGGCGAAGTTGGTGTGTGGGCCGTAGAACAGGGCGGGGAGGTAGAAGACGGGAATCGCGACCGCGGCGTACAAGAAGAGCGACGCGAGATCGCCGTCGTGCGGTCGTCGCATCGCGGGGCGGAGCGCTCGGAACATGAGGACGAGCCAGAAGACAAGTCCCGCGGCCAGCAGCAGCTGCCAGAGGCGCCCGAGATCGAGGTACTCCGAGCCCTGGTGACCCAGCCAGAACCAGAGGCTTCCAAGTCGATCGTTTATCCCGAGCCACTCACCGAAGAGGCTGCCGCCCACGACGAGGGCGAGTGCGCCGAGGAGCACGAGCACGCCCACGCGCTGGCCTGGCGGCTCCGCGCCACCCACGAGCGGCGCGAGAAAGAGGCCGCCCGCGACCCATGCGGTAGCGATCCAGAAGATGGCGAGCTGGAGATGCCAGGTCCGCAGCAGGTTGTACGGCAGCCACCGCGCGAGATCGAAGCCGTAGAATGCTCCCGGCTCCACGCGGTAGTGCGCGAGCGCCCCGCCGGCGAGGGTCTGGAGGAGGAAGAGCACGGCCACGACCGCGAGGAAGAACCGCGTGGCCCGCTGGCTCGGCGTGAGCTGCCAGTCCAGGAGCCGGTTGTCGTGCCGGTGTCCGGGGCCACCCTCACCTCTCCATCCGAGATAGTCGAACTTCCCGAAGGCGAGGAGGATGAGCCCAAGTCCACCGAGGAGCGTGACGAGGCTGAGCGCGCTCCAGAGGTACGTCGATGCGGTCGGGACGTTTCCGACCAACGGCTCGTACGGCCAGTTGTTGGTGTACGAATAGTCCTTGCCGGGACGGTTGGCGACGGTGGCCCAGGCCGCCCACGCGAAGTAGGCCGCGAGCGCGTCGAGCTCGGTACGGTTCGCGATGTAGCGCAGTGGGAGGCCGGGAGCGCCAGTGGCTCCGCCAAAGTACTCGCCCCATTCCCGCTGCTGGGTCGCGAACGCCGCGGCCTCGGCCGGCGAGAAGCGGAGCGTCTCGGTGGCTGGATCGTAGCGGTTCTCCTTCGCCTCCGTGCGAACCGCCTCGCCAATGTCCCGCGCGATTCCCGGCTCGAGCGCGGAGTACGGCTTCCCGTGCTGAGCCATCGCGAGCGTGTCGCGGCTGATCTCGGCGAGGCGATGGAGGTATTCCGCCGTGTAGTCGGGCCCGAGGTACGCCCCGTGCCCCCAGAGCGTCCCATGCTCCATGAGCCCGTACTTGAGGAAGACCTCCTGCCCCCGGAGAACGTCGTCGCCGGTGAAGATTGTGCGCCCGGCCCCGTCGACGACCCGTGCGGCGATCGGTGGCGCGTTGTCGTAGGTCTCGACGGTGACGATCGAAAGGATGGTGAACCCTACGATCATCACGAGGATGGCGCCGTGTCGCCACCAAGTGGAGAGGGATTCTGCGTGCGATCGCTCGTCCATCATGTCCCCCCTCATCGGCGCGACGCGGAGCGCCCGTGTTCTTCCGGCCACGTTCCTGAACGAGAGAGGGTCTAGAGGACGCGACGGCCAAGGGGAAGAGACCGGTGTGAAGATAACTGTTCAAGGCCGTGGAGGGCGCGCCGTGATCAGGCCGCTCTCGATCTCGTCCTGTTGACCTTCCCCTCCGACTGCGAAGCCGATGCCCGCCCGGACGAGCGGCAAGTGTGCGCCGTCGAGGCGTCGCCATCGCGCCTGTGCCATGTCGAGGAGCTTATAGGCCATCAAGAGGCCCTTCGTGCGGGAGCCTGCGCCCTTCGTCACGCGCTGCCGTGCCCGCACCGTCGCGAACGGCGACTCGACCACGTTCGACGTGCGAAAATGCTTCCAGTGCTCGGCGGGGAAGTCGAAGAACGTGGGGAGCACGTCGGCGTCCTTCTCCAACGTCGTGACCGCCCACGGCGACGACGGGTAGGCGCATGCCGTGACGCTTCAAGTCGCGGAGCACGGTCTTCCAGCTCTCGGCGCTGTCCCGGTAGCCGTCCTCGACCGTGATCAGCTCCTTCGTCCCGTCGGGTCGCACGCCGATCATGACGAGCGTGCAGAGGCGGTCGTCCTCCAGCCGGATGTTGAAGTGCAACTTCCGGTCACAACTCCCAGGGACAAGCGAACGGTTCCCCACACGTAGAGCGCCCGGAAGTACTCGCGTACCTTCACGACGGCATCGCCGGTCATGCGGGCGTACCTGGGCCGTTCCAGATCCGCATCGGCGGGTACGCCCGTGTACCTGGGCCATTGCACGACCCGGATCGGCCTCACGCGTCGTACCTGCGCCCTTGCACGACGGAAATCCGCCTCTTCCCAGTGTACCCGGCCGATCGCACGTCCGAACTGACAGGGCGACGAGCGTGCCGCGCCTCGGCCGTTGATGAAGCACCGGAGGGTCCGCTACAGAGCGAGCGATCGGGTTACCGCCGTCGGACGAGGAGGACGTCGTGCCCATACGCGGCCCGTTGATCGGCCCTGCTCTGCGACTCCGGATCGGTGCCTCGATGCTGTCCGCTGCCGGCGCCGTCGATACGCGGCCGGTGAAGAAGAGGCTCGTGCGCTTCCAGCGCGAGCACCGTCGCTATTTCGCGGCCCAGCGGAAGGTGATCGCCATCGAGCGGCGTCTTCGGACCGCGCGAGAGCGCCTGTCGCGACTCGATGCGGCGCAGGACGAGGCGGTGGAGACGCTCGCCCGGGCGCTGGTCGCCGATGGTCATCGGCGCCGGAACCCGTTTGCGGCGTTCGGGGCACCGTCACCGAGCCGCGTCGCGCGCCTGCCGTTCGCCGACGAAGTCGACGTCGTGCATCGCCTCGTCGCGGCCGTCCGGCGAGGCGGAGCGCTCGGCGAGCGGACGTCCGAAGCCGCCCGGGCGGCCGACGACGCGGCGCGAGCCGTCGGGCAGGCCGTCATCCGAGTGAACGAGATCGAGGCCCAGGTCCGCGCCGCGCGCCGGACGCGCGATGCCGTGGGACGTGCCTGGCATTCGGCGTATGCGGGGCTGAAGCGCGGCGCGCGGGCCGCGGCCGACGACGGGGCGCCCGAGATCCATGCGATTCTCTTTCCGGCGGCGTCGCGCGCGAGGTCGAAGAGGCCCCTGGGCGTGACCGCGCCGGGAAACGCAACCGGCGTGAAGCGAATCGCCGATTGAGAGTCGCGACGCACGGGTACGCGATGGGCACCATCGGCACCGGCACGTCCTCCGCCACACCGACGGTGCGAACCTGCCCTAGTTGATCTGCACGAAGAAGCCGGAATCGATCGGTGTACCCGCGGACAGGACCTCGACCATCGCCTGTTTCCCAACGCAGGCGCCGCCGGGAGCGATCCCTGCCTGAATGACCTCGGTCACGCCCGCCTGCACGACGTCCACCGTCGCGACGATGTTCTTCGGAGCGAACGACAGGCCATCGAAGCACCATTTGCCGGCGGCGGGATGGGTGACGTTGACGTCGGCGACGTTGCGCGCGTACGCCCCGTCGACGGTGTCGCCTCCGGTGGGCGCGGTCCCGTTCACGCGCGCGTAGGCGAGCGCGGTGCCCGTATCGCCCGTCTCCCCACGCGGCCCCTGCTGAGCCCACGTGATCGGTCGCTCGTTCTTGCGACAGTCCGAGCCCGCCTCGACCACACGCAGGCGACCGCCGCGCTTCGTGTAGCACCCCGCGATCGAACCGTCCCCTCCCGGGATGGCCCCGGCGGCCAAGGCCGCAGCGCCGATCGCCGCGCAGGCGGCGAGTGTGGCCATCACGTTCGCGTACCCGAGCTGTGTGCGAACCCGTGTCAGCATGCGTCCTCCTTGCGTTTGCGGCGGACTCAGCGAGCAGAATGGTGCCCGTCCGAAGGGCCTCGAGCAAACCACGGTCGTGGTAAGGGTAGATGTCGTGGTCCCAGAGCGAGTGCCAGTGGATGCGGCGGGCTGGTCTAGCAGCGCGGTGTTCGCTTACGGGTCCAACGTCAGCGGCAAGGGCACGCACGTGTCCGCGGTCCGCGCCACGTTCGAGGGGCGGACGGACGACTCGCCGGCGACGCATGAGTGGAAGGTCGACAAGTGATCGCCTAGCCGCCGCTCCGTCGTGCGTATTCCGGGCGGCGCACGGGCCGCGCGTCAGGGCTCGATGCGAAGCGGCAGCGTCAGCCCGAGCGAGGGGATGTCGAAGACCGTCATCGCCGGACCGAGATCGAGTGCGATGGGGGTGATCGCCACTTCGCAGCAGTTCCCGTTGGCGAGCGGCTCGTCCGCACCGCAGCCCGCCCCCGGCTTGGTCTTCTCACGCGACGCGGGGACCCTCGATTCGACGGGGTCGCCGGCATAGTAGCCTGTCGTTCCGACCACGTTCCCTTCCCGCACGAGCGCGTTGCGCCTGGAGACAAAGACGAGGCCCGCGTCGGCGCAGTGTGGGACCATATGGTAGAGAAATCCGTTCTGATCGAATCCCGCCGGGCCGATGATGAGGAACGTCACGACCTGACCCCCGGCTTCGAAGAGGACCGACGGGGTGTCGTCCTCGTTGGCCGGCTCGGCGAACAGGCCCACGGGCACGCCGGCGGCGTCGACGATCCGGACCGGCGGCGCGGTAGCGGCTCCGGCATCGCCCGGAGGTCCCTTTGGGAAGTCGAGCGTCGCCTCGCGCTTCTTGCAGCTCGTCCGGACGATCACGCGACCGTTGCGGGCGCGGCAGAGCACGTCGGCCGCGGCTGGCTCGGCGACGAGGATCGCGACGAACAGCACGGCGCTCCACGGCCGCTTCATCGCTCGATCTCCACGTGGAACGGCGCTGTGAAGGCGTCGAGGTCGAGCGAGAGGGCCGGTCCCGTCGCCTCCGTGAACGGAGTCCGCGGCTCGCAGCACGCGTCGAGGAGGACGTTGTAGGTTCCTCCAGCCGTCGTGCAGGCGGACGGAGTCTGTATCGCCAGCACTGACTTGAGGAGGTGATCGGTCAGGGGTTCACCGGTGTAGTAGGCGGTGCGGCCGACGACGCGAGCCCGCTGGTAGAGCGTCGAGTACTGGAAGGGCACGAATCCGGCGCCGCTGCAGTCCGTCGTCTCGAAGAAGAGCCCGCCCGTGGGCACGAAGCCGTCGGTCGTCGCCGTCATGGCCAGGGCGACGTCCCCTTGCCGGACGACGACGAGGCCGCTGGCATTGATGAACCCGATCGCCTTCCCGGATGCGTCGACGGCGCGCACCCGCGGACCGGATGGACCGGTCGGCCCCTGGTCCCCCTTGGGGACGACCACCGGGGTCTCGCGTCGCTTGCAGGCCTCGCGCACGAAGAGTGCGCCGCCCTTGCCGCGGCAGAGTGCGGCGTCGGCCCCCGAGGCGACGACCAGGACGGCGAGGACGGCGGCGTGAACCGGCGTCACTCTTCCACCTCGACGCGGAAGGGCGGGGTGAAGCCGCTCAGATCGACCGGGGTCGCGGGACCGCTACGCACCGACGACGGTCCGTCGGAACAACAGAAGCCGGTGGCGGGGACGTACGTCTTGCCGACTCCCGTGCACGCCGCCGGCGTCGACGGATAGGCCGAGGACATGAACGTCCGCATCGCGATCGGCTCGCCCGCGTAGTACGCGATCCCGAGCTCGACGGGAACGCTGGTGTAGAGCTCCTCACTCGCGGCGACGAAGCGATCCTCCGTGCAGCCCATCCCGTTGTAACCGAAGCCGCCGCCCGAGAAGCCGTCGGAGTGGACGACGATGCCGAAGACGTGGTCGCCGTCGCGGTAGACGAACCGCCCCGCCACGTCGAAGGTCCCGGGCAGCCGGCGCCCGCCGCTGTCGACGGCGCGCAGCCGGGGCTGGCTCCGTCCCTGCGCGCCGACGTCGCCTTTCGGTGCCCCCGCGCTCGCGGCGAGGTCGATGGATGTCTCCTTCCGCTTGCACCTGTCGCGGACGAAGACGGCTCCGCTCCGGCTCTTGCAGAACGCCGCCTCGACCGGCCGTGCGGGAACGGCCAGGAGGGCGATCACGACGAGGGTGAGCAGGCGCATGAGTCGCACGTGAGGTCTGCGCTCCGTAGCACACATGCTCGCCGGCCGGGAAGGCGCGGACGGTGCCGCTGGGCGCCTCTACCGCGTGCACGATGCCGTCTTCGTGCGACGTTCCGTTACGACTCAAGGGCGTGACACCCACCCGATCGTCGGAGTCGAATCCGTGCCCGGGTCCCGCCCGACGGGCATTCTCGACGGACGCACGCGCGGCACGATGGTTGCTCCGGCTCCCGTGCATGGAGCGAAGGCCGCTCGGCCACGTCGCGACCCTCGCGACGATCGCGATGGCGGGCGTCGCCTCGCTCGCCTGGGCCGGATTCGTCGCGGGTGGGGGATCGGCGGAGTCCGACTGCTACGTCGAGCTGCACGTTCGGGGGCTCGAGGACGCAGGGGTGAGCGGCAACCGCGTCGTGAGCTGCACCGACGGTGATGCGTGCGACGACGACCGGCGGTGCGGCAACGACGCATGCGAGTTCTCGATCGCCGTCTGCGTCAGCCGGCCGGATCCGAGCCTTTCGGCCTGTACGCCCGTGCCGCTCCGTCGCCTCTTCGGACGTGCGCGTTCGGTCGGGGCCGACCGGCATCAGACCTCGGACCGCAACCAGCGATCGCTCCTGCTGACGTCCTTCCCGGTGGCATACAAGTCGGGGACGTCGTGCGGAACTCCAAGCGGCCTGACGGCCCGTGTGCGCGTCGACCGGAGCGGCCGAAAGGCTGCGGGCACGATCGCCGTCTCCCTCGACGCGACGGCGGCGCGCGGCGCCGTCCCTGCCCGCGATCGCGACCGGATCGTGCTCCGCTGTCTGCCCCGCACGGGCGAATGCCCCGGCAGCACCTCCACCACGACGACGACGCTGCCGGGCCTCTCGTCGTCGCCGCTCGTCCTCGTCGGCGCCGACGGCATCCACTTCGACCCGGAGACGGTGCGCATCCGCGCCGGCGACACCGTGCGATGGCTCTGGGCGGGAAGCGGGTACAGCGTCGTCCATGCGCCCGCGACCGGCGATGCGGCCTTCTGCTCGCCGAACGACGAGCGCTGCGATCGGGCCCCGTTCTCCCTGTCCGGCAGCACCTACGAGCACACGTTCCCGGACGCCGGCACGTTTCCGTACGAAAGCGATGCGGGCTTCCCGCTCAAGGGACTCGTGATCGTCGATCCTTGAGTCGGCGAACGGAACGGCGTCGCGCTCCACGACCTCGGCAGCGGCGGCGCAGTAGACGCGCGCGCCACCGATTCCCAGCGAAAGAAGATGGCGGCGGGCTGGATCGAGGGCCCTGCCACTCGGATCCTCGGGATCGAGACCACGCTGCCGCAGCAGGCGACGCACCCGGGCGTGGATCGTCGCGAGCACCCGGGCCACCTGCGCGTCGGTCGGCGCCTGGAGCGGCAGGAATCGCAGCACACCCTCGCCGTCCGCCGCGAAGACGCCCTCCAATACGAGCGTATGAAAGTGCACGTGTAGATTGACGCCCCCGCCGAAGCGCCGGATCACCACCCCGCCCTGCCCGTCCCGCACGCCGGCGCGTCGCGCCCGGCGTCGATGGGAGCCCAACAGGACGCGGACGTAGACGCGCAGGATGGCACGGCAGAGCCGATGATCGAACGCCAGGAGATAGCGCAGCCGGTACGGCACGCTCAGCACCCATTGGCGCACCGCGCGGCAGCACCACGTCGACCAGGTGCGCGGCCTGGCCCGTCATTCGCCGGCCACCAGCAAGGTCACGGAGCTGCCGGCCGAGAAGAAGCCGCAGGAGCCGGCAGGCGACGTCGACGAGCCAAGGGCTCCGACCGGCTAGCTCCCCTGGAACGACCAGCTGACGTGTCGGGTGTTGCCGCTCGAACTATCGGTCCAGCTGTCTGCGTATGTGAAGCCGTCCGCGGAGATGGCCCCGCCGTTGTCGCCGATCGTGACCTGGGCGTCGACCTCCACGACTTCCCCATTGTGTCCCTCCTCGCCCATCGGGCAGTTCGACAGCACGACGTTCATCGTCGGGTGTCCCGAGCATCTGGCCGCCTACATGCGCGCGTGGAACCGCAACCCGACACCGTTCGCGTGGACGAAGCCCGCCCACGCGATCATCCGTTCACACCGTCGAATGATTGAGCGCATCTCGGCGGCGGTGCACTAGCGGGCGCAACGGAAGCCGAGGTTGACCTCCAAGCCGGACGGGTGGAAGTTGCCATAGACCGCAAAGGGGCCGGCGTAGGGCCCGTTCCCGTAGCTGCCGCCGCGCACCAGCACGCCGGGCTCGCCGGTAGTAGCCGCCCCCGCCAGGCACTGGATGTCCGTCGGGCTGACGCCGGCGCTCCAGGTCCCGCACGGCACCGAGCGCGGCACCCAGTCCGCCACCCACTCGGCGAGGTTCCCCACCATGTCGAAGGCCCCGTCCGCCGACACGCAGCCGCTGCGCGACCCCGTGGCGCTCGGCCCAACCGCGCTCGTCGTGTTGCAGTCCGTCGTGCCGTTGTCCGGGCCCGGGTCCGGCGTCCCCAGCACCGCCGCCTGCCACTCCGCGTTCGACGGCAGCCGCTTGCGCGCGTTCTTGCACGCCGCCTGGGCCTGGAGCCAGGTGATGTAGCGCGAGGGCATCACGCCGGGGAGGCTCGCCGCGTAGATGTCGTTGGTGCAGTTCTGCCCGCTGTCCGCGCACGGCGCGTAGTCGCCGATGGCATTGCCGAGCCGGGTCGCGCCGCCCGCGGCGAGGTCGGCGGCCGTCGCCTCGCCACCCTGGATCTTCGCCACCAGGACGGCGTTCGAGGTCGTCGCCCCGGGCACCCGCCACACGCTCGCCTCGTACTTGTCGATGCACGCCGCCCCCGCCAGGACGGCGTCCGGGGGGCAGGTGGCGAGCGGACCGATCCCGGGCGGCCCCTGCGCTCCCGGGTCGCCCTTCTCTCCCTTGGCGCCGGCGCCGCCGAGCTGCGCCAGGTCGAGGGGCCGCTCCTTGCTTTTGCACTTCGCTCGCACGAAGACCGCCCCGGATCTCCGCTGACAGAGCTCGGCCCCGGCCGGGGAGCCCCCGTAGACGAGCAACGCGCCGAGGGACGCCGCGATGATGTGTCGCATGGCTCGATCCTCCTCGCGGGATTTGTACGACACGTCGTCGTCCGCTGACCACCGCGATGTATGCGATCCCGCGCTCGGCAGGGCCGTAGTCGCCATAAGCCTCGGAACAGCGACATAAGTCTTCCTATCGGAGGCTGCGCCCCTACCCTTCCCCCTCAGCCCCCGGCTCGCGCGGTCGCATACGCATCGTGACGTAGCCGGAAGCCAAATCTCAAATCCACCCCTGCCGCTGGGCGGCCGTCTTGATCTGCACTGCGATCTCGTCCGCCGTCCGCTTCGCGGCACCCTCGATGGTGGCCGAGCCGCTCGCCTCGCCGGCCAGCTTTGCGGTGCCTCCGACCGCGAGCCCGATCGGGTTCGCGGTGGCGGCGAGAACCGCCGCCGGCAGGACGACACCCGGCAGCTGTCCCCCCGCCGATCTGACTTCGCTGCTGCGGAGTGAGCGCAGGCCCTGCGCCGTCATCTGATAGCCTTCGACCACTGTCTGGAGCTCGGCCGACCCGGAGCCGAACCCGAGCAGAACCCGTTTGGTCGCGCTGCCCGGCGCGAGCGTGACGAAGTATCCGCGCAGCACGATGTCGTCGACCCGCGGCAGCGGCTGGCCAGCGGCCTCCACCGCCGGAAGCCCCATGGCGCGCAGGTCCGCCACGAGCTGCTTCGCGATCTGGGCGCCGAGCTTGTCGCCGAGCGCGATCTGCTGCGCTGAAGGCGTGCCGGCGCTGGCGAGGTCGGCGGCGAACGGGGATTCTCGTGGCACGTCCGTGGCATCCGCCGTGAAGTCGTGGACGATGATCCGGTTGGGTCGCGCGAGCTTCTCCGTCCCCTCATACCGCGTGCGGTCGGTCACCTTGGTCGACGCGCAGCCCGTGACCAGGACGAGGCCGAGAACGCATCGTACGGCACCGCTGGCTGATCCCATGACACACCTCCCAATCGAGAACTTTCAGAGACCCCATGGTGAGCCTAGGGGCTGGTCGCGTACGGGTTCCACGCCAGCCATCGCACACGCGAGGCATGTGCTGGTCAGTTGTTCGGCGGCGAAAGGCTTTCGAGCTCCTGCAGGCGCTTCATGGCCTGCATCGCCTGCAGCGTCGTGTAGTTGATGTTCGCCGCGTTCAGGCTGCTGCCCTGCTGGAAGGGAAACTCCGGCAGCGTCAGCAGGAAGGTCTTGAGCTTCTGCTGTACCGGGACGAAGAGCCAGATGTTGTCGCCGTACCAGCGGAAGTACAGCGGGGACTCCTCCGCCGCCTTTTCGAGGGGGTCGGCTCGCAGATTGACGATCTGCGGCCACGCGGGCACGTCACGTATGGCATCCGCAATGTTGCCGTGCATGACGGCGAAGTTGACCTTCCAGTCGTTCCAGCGGACGCCGTTCAGCTCGCCGCCCTGCCCGAAGTAGAAGATCTCCTCGCGAGGCCCCTTCTTCGTCTCGCCCCGGAAGAACGGCAGGAAGTTGTAGCCGTCGAGGTGGACCTTCCACGTCTTGCCGTTGGCCTGATAGCCCTTCTTGACCTTCTCGACGATGTCGGGCTCGCCCGCGGCTGCCAGGAACGTCGGCAGCCAGTCCTCCTGCGAGAAGATGTCGTTGACGACGGTGCCGGGCTTGATCACGCCCGGCCAGCGGACGAACATCGGCACGCGGAAGCCGCCTTCCCACGTCGTTCCCTTCTCGCCACGGAACGGCGTCATGCCGCCGTCGGGCCACGTCCCGACCTCTGCGCCGTTGTCGGTGCCGTAGACGACGATCGTGTTGTCGGCGATCCCCAGATCGTCGAGCTGCTTCAACACTCCGCCGACCATGTCGTCGTGCTCGACCAGGCCGTCGGGATAGAGGCCGATGCCGGTGCGACCCTCCGCGGATGGCTTCAGATGCGTCCACACGTGCATGCGCGTCGTGTTGAACCACACGAAGAAGGGCTTGCCGCTCTTGGCCGCGCTCGCCACGAACTTCTGCTCGGCGTCGTAGATCTCCAGGTCGATCGTGGGCATCCGCGCCCGTGTGAGCGGGCCGGTATCCTCGATCTTCTGCCCGCCCTTGCCGTCGGACCACGTGTGCAGGACGCCGCGCGGGCCGAACTTCTTCCGGAATTCGGCATCCTTCGGGTAGTAGTAGGTCTCCGGCTCCTCCTCGGCGTTCAGGTGATACAGATTGCCGAGGAACTCGTCGAAGCCGTGCACCGTCGGAAGGTGCTGGTCGCGATCGCCGAGGTGGTTCTTGCCGAACTGGCCGGTGGTGTAGCCCTGCGCCTTCAGCAGGTCCGCGATGGTCGGCGCCCAGTCGGGGATCCCCTGCGGCGAGCCCGGCATGCCGATCGTGAGCAGGCCCGTGCGAAACGGATGCTCGCCGAGGATGAAGGAGGAGCGGCCCGCCGTGCAGCTCTGCTGGGCGTAGGCGTC
Organism: Candidatus Eisenbacteria bacterium; assembly: GCA_035577985.1. Taxonomy (NCBI): domain Bacteria; phylum Candidatus Eiseniibacteriota; species Candidatus Eiseniibacteriota bacterium. Next base: position 34,119 of record DATJZY010000057.1, on the reverse strand, counting down.
GGTGAAGAGCGCCCCCTCGTGGGCGATGCGGTCGATGTTCGGGGTGCGGTAGCCCATCACGCCGAGGTTGTAGGCGCTCAGGTTGTAGATCCCGATGTCGTCGCCCCAGATGACCAGGATGTTCGGCTTCTTCGCCGGCGCTTGTGCGCGCGCCGGCGCGGCGCTGGTCCCGAGCACGGCCAGCATCGCCGCGAGCACGATCTTCGAGATCTGCATTCCAACCCTCCTTGGAGTCACGAGCGGTGAACATAGAGCGGGCGGGCGCTTCGGCCGCCCGCTCGGTGACGAGCGTCAGCGCCTAGTCGCTGGGATGGCGTGCGGTGGCCTTGTAGAAGAACACTTCGCGCGCCGACTTCTCCGACTTGCCCTCCAGGTAGTCGCGCTGGTTGAAGCCATCGAGCGTCGTCTTGACGATGCCGGGATACTTCCCGGCTTCGAGCTCCATCTTCAGATCGTTACGCTTGGCGCCGCCGCCGATGTCGACCAGCGTCGGCAGCCAGTCGAGCGACGCGAAGAGCTGGTTCTGGCCGTGGCCGTAGTCGCCATAAGCCTGGGAACAGCGACACAAGCCTTCCTATCGGACGCTGCGCCCCTACCCTTCCCCCTCAACCCCCGGCTCGCGCGGGGCATACAACGCCCAAACGACGCGCGTCAACCAAAAATGTCGCCAGCAACTCGGCTCTCTCCGGCGCACTGGCCCCATCCCGGCGGCCGTCGGCCATGCCGGCATCCTCGGGCAATCGGGGCGATGACCTTGTAGCTGCCTGCCTGCTGCCGGTCAGCGATCGCCCGGCTACGGCGGGCCGCGCTCCGGGAGGGGATCGCCGGTATCGAGCGAGAGCCCGAGGTGCGTCAGAATGCGGCGGATCACGGCCGGATCCTCGATGGTCGCCAGCAGGATCATCCGTCCGCCACACCTTGGGCAAGCGAGCACGTCGGTATCGAATGCCCGCCGCATGAGCTCGGCCCAGCTCCGGTAGCGCGGACGGCTACGAAGGCAGCGAGCTCCGAGTCGTCGTCGACCGCACGTTCCCGCTCTCGGAGGCCGCCGCGGCGCACCGGTACATCGAGTCGCGGGCCGCGCTCGGGCTCAAGAAGCCCCGGTGGCTCTGCCGTCCGGCGAACGTGAACGGCGGGGCGCCGGGCGCCGAGACGCTCGCCGATCAGCTCCTCTGCTATCAGGTGACCGCGCCGAAGAGCGCGAAGCTGGCGCCGGTCTATCTCGCCGACGAGCTCGGCTCCTCGACCGTCTCCGTGTCGCGGGCGGAAGAGGTCTGCCTGCCCGCGACGCTCGGGCCCTGACGGAGGCCGTCCGAGCAGGCGAGTGCGGGGAGTGCTTCCGCGGCGGCGGCCTGCGGGCGCGGTGTGGAGCGAGTGGCCACCGCCCCCGAGGCAGGCGTGCCAGAAGAGGTTCCCGCTCTGCCCGCTCGTGGCGCTGCCGGGATCGCGCCCGTGAACGTACAGGTCGCGGCGCCGCACGAGCGCGACCACGCGGTGACCGACGCCGCCGACGCCGCGTCGTTCATGTAGGCGAGACGGTACGGAGTTCGGCACGCGTCACGACGATGCTGCAGGCGCTGCTCCGCGACATCGCGAAAGGGCGAGCTCCGAGTCGTCGTCGACCGCACATTCCCGCTCTCCGAGGCCGCCTCGGCCCACCGGTACATCGATTCGCGGGCGGCGCTCGGCCGGGTGGTACTGACCGCAGGTGCAGAAGTCGCCCGATGAATCTTTTGAATCGCCGAGCACAGCGCTGGTGAAACAGATCAATGAGGTACTTAAGGATGCCAGGGCCGTATTCGCCATAAGCCTGGGAACAGCGACGTAAGCCTTCCTATCGGACGCTGCGCCCTACCCTTCCCCCTCAGCCCCCGGCTCGCGCGGCGCCACAAATCTCTTGACTTCCTTGGACACCTCGCGCTATCGGCGAGTCTGCCGTGGATACCACGGCGCGACTCGCAAGCACGCCACTCACGATCGAACCAGGGAGGTCGTCATGGGAAAATGTGTCGCTGCGTGCGTCACCATCGCGGTCGCCAGCGCATTGTTCGGTTCCCGACGTGCGAGCGACCACCGATCCGGCCGATGTCGCGCTGGCACGCCGTTCGTCGCGAACGGAGGCATCTTCACGTCGGGGCAGAACGGCGACGATCGGATCACCGGGATCGAGTCCATGGCGGTCTCCGGCATGCGGAACACCCTCGGCTCGTTGCCGCACGGTTCGCCACGTACGGGAAGCACGTCTTCATCGGCGATGAGAGTGCGTCCCTGGGCGGGCACGTGACCGATCAATGCATCGGGATCTTGGACAGCGAGGAGAAGCAGTCTTGCTCTCTGCCCGTGAACGCCAACACCGGCGCGACCGGCCGCACGGTCCTCGCCGCGAATCCCGGCGCGTCACTCTCGCGTCGGAGGATGAACTGATGGGGAAGGCAATCCAGACCATGGGTGCAATGACGCGGAGGACCGCATGCCGGTTCATTCCGCTCGGAGGGGATTGACGATGGCAGCTCCACGTAAGCGGCGAATCCCAGTGGTCAAGGATAGTCGCGGTCATGTTTCAGCTCCTCGAAGGATCGTGGCGCGGGGAATGGCCCACGAGGAAAAGAGGCTGAAACGCCGCTTCGACGAACTCGAGAGGCACCGCAAAGAGTCCGCCCGGGCCAACTCCGTGGTGCGAAACAGGCTGCTGGGGCCCCTGAGGAGGGATCCCGATTGGGCCTCCTACATTCGGGAGCGGCGAGATGCGGCGAGATCAGTCTCGTCCAAGCGCGTTGCTCCCCCGGGGGATCGCGTGGCAGGGATCCCCGTGATTCTCGGTTCCCTGATTCGCACCTTCACTCCACCGTTCGACCACGTTTGGACATCGAAGCAAACGCATGGCTCGCCTACGGCTTCCGCCTCGGCCACGGCAAATGGGGACCTGGCAGTTCGGGTGGTCACAGGAGACAACGAAGCGAGCGCCACCGCCAGCTCGAGAGTCGGCATTAGCTTTGCGTCGCCGCTCGATGGAGCCAACAACTTTAGGTTCTGGGCCAGCCCCGCCTTCTCGTTCAATTGGCACGAATACGTTACTGCGTCTTCGGCGCACTCCGACGGTTCCATTGGCCTTTACGCCCAGCGGTACGATTGGGCCGGGAATTTTGATGGTACGGTACTCGATTACACGGTTCCCCTCTGGAAAGACGACACTTGGTGGGACGATGGCGGGGGCTTCGATTACGTCAGCGCTTTCCCCCTTAGCGCCGGTTTCCAGATCGATTCAGATCACTGGTATGTCTTGTGGGTTGGCTGCCAAACCCATGACTCGGGGGACGGCTTCGGCACCTTTTCCGGCAGCAGTGTCCACGCGAGCTTGAACGTCCGGGTGCCTTCAATCGGTTGGGAAGTGGGCTAGGTTCGCCGCATCCGCAAGCGCACCCTGTTTCGCGATGAGATCCGGCCAATCGGCCGAGTTCGGCGGAGTTGGCATACAAACGGCACACAAGATTTCGTGAACCTGTCCATTTGTGGGTCTCTGGAGTATCGTCGAGAGCCCCGACTGTGCCCTCGGCCACAATGCGGCGCACGACCGCGAAAGATACACCCGTGGATGAGACGACTAGCGGGGCGCGTCTGTCGAGTTGCACTTGATGAACAGGTCCCGGGTGCTGCTGTAGCCGTAGCTGTAGCTGCTGGTCGTCCCGCCGGGCATGTTGACGATCGTGTAGCCGTTCGCTCCGCAGATTTCCCCGGCCTTCTGATAGCAATCCGCCGGGACGGTGACGCAGGTGTCGCAGCTGACGCGGTGTCCGCGCGTGCCATCGGGAAAGTATATGTCGTGCGCGGTCGTGCACGCTGCCAGCATCGCCAAACACGCGACGACAATGTACCTCATCGACATGTAACGCCTCCCTCCTCAAGTTCTGTCGTTTACCCTTTCTCCTATGTGCGGGTCCAAAGGAAAGTGGACCCCTACGGTCTCTAAACGGGTCGCTTAGTGGCCCAGCGATCGGGGTCAAGACCCGCCAGCCCATCAACTCGACGCCGTACAGCGGCTGAACCCGGCACCAACTGCCACCGCTACAACCACCGAGGATCGAGTCGAGAAACGCCCGACTGCCGACGGTGCGGAAGTCGTCGACTGCCCAGCGAAAGAAAATGGCGGCGGGCTGGATCGAACAGCCGACCTAGGGATTATGAGACCCTCGCTCTAGCCAACTGAGCTACGCCGCCCCAGACGTCGGAGGGCGGTAAGATGGCGAGCGCTCCCCGCGAAATCAAGCCAGGTCGCGCGCGGTGAGCGAGTCGCGGCGCACCGTTCCGTCGCCGCGCCGGATCTGGAACAGCTCTCCGTCCGGCAGCGCGATGCACGTGAGCGCGCCGCCGTAGACGCAGCCGGTGTCGATGCCGATCTTGTACGGCAGATCGACGACGACGCCGCGGTGGGGGGTGTGGCCGAAGACGACCGTCGCGCCCAGGTCGTGCGGCTCGTCGAGGAACTCCTCGCGGATCCACAGGAGGTCCTCGAGGCGCTGGCGGGCGAGCGGGATGCCCGGGCGGATGCCGGCGTGCACCAGCAGATACTCGTCGCGCCAGCGGTGGCTCGTCTCGAGGCCGTCGAGGAACGCGAGATGCTCGTCCGGAAGACGGGCTGCGATCGCCGCGGCCGGCTGATCCGGATTGATCCCGTAGCTGCGCAGCGCCGCCACGCCGCCGTTTCGGAACCACACCTCGCCCCAGTGTCCGGGGCGGCCGAGGAACGCGAGCGCCATGTCCTCGTGGTTCCCCTTCAAGAACACGGGCTGCGCCGGCGTCTTCGCGCGCCACGCGAGCAGCGTCGCGATCACGCCGCGCGAGTCGGGGCCGCGATCGATGTAGTCCCCGACGAAGACGACCGTGTCCTGCGCCGAGAGCGGCAGCGCCTCGAGGAGCGCCGACAGCTCGTCGACGCAGCCGTGGACGTCGCCGATGGCGAACAGGCGGCCGCGCGCATCAGCCATGGCGCGGCTCCTTCGCGAGGAGCGCGGCGAGCGCCTGAGGGTCCGCGAGGATGCGCGTCGCCGCGGTGTACGGGTCCATCGTGCCGGCTCTCACCGACTCCACGAGCGACGCGAGACCGTCCGAGGCGAGGCCTTCCCGCACCCGCCGGTGCAGCTCCTCGTCCAGGATGTCGAGCACATCGCCGGCGCGACGCGCCCGCTCCCGTTCGTCGCGACGATCGTGCGTGCGGACGAACGCGCGATGGCGCTCGAGCGCCTCGACGACCGGCGTCGTGCCGACGTCGTCCTTCGCCTGCGCGCGCAGGACGGGGATCGTCCATTCCGTCGCCGGGCGCAGCGTGAGCATCTGCGACAGCTCCTGCTGGAGCCGGTCGGCACCCTCGCGATCGGCCTTGTTCACGACGAAGAGGTCGGCGATCTCGAGCAGGCCCGCCTTCATAACCTGCACGGCGTCGCCTGCCTCGGGGACGAGCACGACGATCACCGTGTCGGCGAGCCGCATGATGTCGAGCTCGGTCTGCCCCACGCCCACCGTTTCGACGATGACGTCGTCCATGCCGAACGCGTCGAGCAGCCGGACGATGTCGCGCGCGGCGCGCGGAATGCCGCCGTGGCTGCCGCGCGTGGAGAGGCTGCGGATGAAGACGCCCGGATCGAGGAAGTGGGCCTGCATGCGGATGCGGTCGCCCAGCACCGCGCCGCCGGAGAACGGGCTCGACGGGTCGACGGCGACGATCCCGACTTTGCGGCCCTGGGCGCGGAGCTGCGCCGCCATGCGATCGACCAGCGTCGACTTGCCCGCGCCGGGCGGCCCCGTGACGCCGATCACGTGCGCCTTGCCGACCCGCGCGTAGAGGCGCGCCATGATCGCCGGCACCGCGGCCGCCCTGCCCTCGACCAGCGTCATCAGGCGCGCCAGCGCGGTGCGGTCGCCCGCCAACATGCGGTCGACGAGCGATACCGCGTCCATCGAGGTCCACGTAGAGGCGTAGCTGCGCATCGTCAAGCCGAGCGAGGTTGACCCGCCGGCGGCGCGCGGAGAGGATGTGCACCATGGCGGCACGGCAGGTGGAGCTCACCGTGCAGGCGCTCGCGCGGAGCACGTGGATCGTGGGCGGGCTTCTGCTCGTCGCGATCGGCATCGGCGACCTCGCGGTCGGACGCTCGAAGCTCGCGCAGTACCAGGAGGTGCTCACACGCGCGCCGGAAACGCCGCCGCGCGATCCGGCGACGCTCTTCCCGAAGGCGACGGAGAGCGAGGAGCAGCGCGCGGTCGCGGCCGCGAAGGTGGGCTTCTACCGCCTCTTGTTCGTCTCCGGGCAGCTCCTCACGCTCGGCGGGCTCGTGCTGCTCGTCGTCGGACTCCTCCAGCTTCGCCCGCGCGCGGTGCCCGATGCGGCCGAGGCACCTCGTTCACGTTGACATCCTCACCCGTCGCATCTACAACGCGAACAAATTTGCACACCGGAGCTCTCTCTGGTGGTGGGCGAGGGGCGGTTGGGAGCGACAGGGAGTCGTGACGAGCTGGCGGATGCGGGTGACCGTGGGAGGGCGCTCGCCGTCCGGACCGGTGTTGTGGATGCCTTCGTCGCCCTGTTCGTCCGCGCGCTCGACCTCGACCGGCTCCTCTTCCTGATCGACGATCTTCCGGGCCAACCGATGCGCTGCGTGGGCGCCCACGGGCCCGTCCCGCGCGAGCCGGTCGTGACGGGCGCGGTGCCGCCCGGCGGCCCATGGAGCGCGAGCTTTCCGGTCGAGTCGGGCGGCCGCGTGGGCGGCGTCCTGCTCCTCGGCCGCGCCAACGACGAGCCGCTCGACGCCAAGGACTACGCCCTCGCCCGGCAGCTCGCCGACGGCGCCGGATCGATCCTCGAGAACGCCGGCCTCGCAGCCGACCTCGAGCACGCCCGCGGCCTCCTCCAGCGCGCCGACCGGCTCTCCGCGCTGGGCACGCTCGCGGCCGGCGTCGCGCACGAGATCCGCAATCCCCTCGTCTCGGTGCGGACCTTCATCCAGCTCCTACCCGAGCGCGTCGACGACGAGGAGTTCCGCACGAGCTTCCGCGAGCTGGCGTTGAAGGAGATCGAGCGCATCTGCGAGCTGATCACGGACCTGCTCTCGTTCTCGCGTCCGAGCCCGGCCGACCGCGAGCCCGCGAGCCTGAACGAGATCGCGAGCCAGATCGTGCGCCTGCTCGAGCCCGAGGCGCGCAAGCGCGACGTCACGATCACGGCCGACTTCACCGACCTCGTGCCGATCGTCGTCGTGCACGAGTCGCAGGTGAAGCAGGTCCTGATGAACGTCGTGCTGAACGCCATCCAGGCCTGTGCGGGTCACGGCAGCGTCACCGTCACGACGCAGGTCGACGCCGCCGGCTGCGTCATCGAGGTCGCGGACACGGGCGTCGGCATGACGCCGGAGCAACGCGAGCACATGTTCGATCCGTTCTTCACGACCAAGGACAACGGCAGTGGGCTCGGGCTCTACATCGCCAACCGCATCGTGTCCGACCACGGCGGTCGCATCGAGGCGCGGCCGCGCGAGGGCGGCGGCACGATCTTCACGATCACGTTTCCGACCGACCCGCAGGAGCGTCATGGGTCGCCAGCCTGAGCGTACGGCACCGGCTCCGCTCCCGCCCATGCGCGCCGAGCAGGCGCGCCGCCTGCTCGCGCCTCCCTGGCTCCCGACCGTCACCGCCCCGTCGATCGCCCGCGCCTATCGCGCACGACCGCTCGCCGTGCCGGTGCAGCTCCTCGTGCCGACGCCGGCCCTCGGTGTGCGCCTGGCACGCGCGCTCCACGCGACGTCGGGGCCCACGGGCGATCTCGCGATCGCGCTCGGCGACGCCCCCGAGCTGCGCGCCCTGCCGGCCGGATCGACGCTCGTCGTCGAGCCGGCGCGCCTGGACGACGTCGCGCGCCTGCACCTGGAAGCGCTGCTCGACGACGGCGAGGTGTGGGTGATCGCGGTCGTCACGCCCGACGTCGTGCTCGACGAGGGCCTCGCGCAGCGGCTCGCGTCGATCGTCGTCGACGTGCCGCCGCTCACGCGCCGGACGCTCGAGCTGCCGGCGCTCTCGTCGGCCATCCTGCAGACGATCGCGCAGCGCGCCGGCCGTCCGACGCCCGCGCTCTCGCCCGCGGCGCGCACCCGCGTCACGACGCACCCGTGGGCGGGCGATCTCCTGGAGCTGGAGCAGGTGCTGGCGCACGCCCTCGCCACGACCGACGGCGACACGATCGACGTGCCGCATCTCGGCTTCGAGCCGGAGCCCGTACCGATCGAGGCCCCCACGGAGCCGCGCGACGAGGCGGCCGCCGCGGCGGATCAGCGGCTCGAGCTGCTCCTGGCCGAGCTGTCGCACGAGCTGCTGAACCCGCTCGTCACCGTGAAGACGTTCGCCGGCCACCTGCCCCAGCTTCTCGGCGACGACGAGCTGCGCGCCCAGTTCGCCGAGCGCGCCGACGACGCGATCGCACGGATGCAGCAGCTGCTCGACAACGTCGTCGAGTTCGCGCGCCTGGGCGCGCCCCGACACGAAGCCGTCGAAGTGGGTCCGGTGCTCGACCGGTTGCTGAACGAGGTTGCGCCCGAGCTCGCCGCGCGCGCCGTCCGCGTACGGCGGAACGGCGGCCCCAGCATCGCCTGCGAGGGCGACCCGGCGCAGCTCGAGTACGCGCTCCGCAACCTGCTCGCGGGCGTCGTGCGCGAGGTCCCGGCGCGCGACGAGCTGGTCGTCGACACGGCGCAGAACGGGGTCGTCAACGTGCGATTCGCCGCCGGCGACGCCACCGCCGCGCGGCTGCGGCGCCTGGTGGCGCCCGAGGGCGCGGGCGATCTCGGGGATCCGACCATGTTGCCGCTGGCGTTCACGCTCGCGCGCACGGTGCTCGAGCGCAACGGCGGATCGCTCGACGTTCGGGAAGACCCGCAGGGGCCGACGACGCTCGTCGTCCGGCTCCCTACGGCTGTGGGGATGAGGTGAGGAGGCAGCGATGGAGGTCGAGAAGATCAAGCGTCGGGTCCTGATCGTCGACGACGAAGCGGGTGTCCGCGAGTCGCTCCGCATGGTGCTGAAGGACACGTACGAGGCGGTCGCCGTGGGCAGCGGCGGCGATGCCCTCGATGCCCTCGTCGCCGGCGGCGTCGACGTGCTGCTGCTCGACATCGTCATGCCGGGCATGGACGGGCTCCAGCTCCTGGAGGAGGTGCGGAGCCGTTATCCGCGCCTGCCCGTCATCATGCTGACCGCGACCAAGACCGTGAAGACCGCCGTCGGCGCCATGAAGCTCGGCGCGTTCGACTACGTGACCAAGCCCTTCGACGTCGACGAGCTGCGCGTGATCCTCGACAAGGCGACGGAGAACGCGGCCCTGCAGCGCGAGGTCGAGGAGCTGCGCCACGAGGTCGGCCGGCGCTACCAGGTCGAGAACATCATCGGCCGCTCGGCCCGCATGCAGGAGGTCTTCAAGACCGTCCTCACCGTCGCACCGCTCAAGACGACGGTCCTCATCACCGGCGAGAGCGGCACGGGCAAGGAGCTCATCGCGAAGGCGATCCACTACGGGAGCCCGCGCGCCCGCCGGCCGCTCGTCACGCTCAACTGCGCCGCGATCCCCGAGACGCTACTCGAAAGCGAGCTCTTCGGTCACGAGAAGGGCTCGTTCACCGACGCCCACCAGAAGAAGCTCGGGCAGTTCGAGCTGGCGCACGGCGGTAGCCTCTTCCTGGACGAGATCGGCGAGATGGGACCGTCGACGCAGGCGAAGCTCCTGCGCGTGCTCGAGCACGGCGAGTTCCTGCGCGTCGGCGGACAGAAGCCCGTGACGGTCGACGTCCGCATCATCGCCGCCACCAACCGCGACCTCACGAGCGCCATCAAGGACGGTACGTTCCGCCCGGACCTCTACTACCGCCTGAACGTCGTCTCCGTGCACCTGCCGCCGTTGCGCGAGCGCCGCGACGACCTGATCCTCCTCATCCGCCACTTCGTCGCCAACAAGTGTCGCGAGATGAGCCTCCCGGAGAAGCAGGTGAAGCCGGAGGCCGCGGACGCCCTGCTCCGCTATCCATGGCCGGGCAACGTCCGCGAGCTCGAGAACCTGATCGAGCGCGTGCTCGTGCTGTCCGAGGGCCCGACCATCAGCCTCGAGGACCTGCCCGAGCAGGTGCGCCGCACCGACGCGTCGCCCGGCGACCTGAAGGATCAGGTGCTCGCGGGCCGGAAGTCGCTCGGCACCGCGGTCGACGAGTTCGAGCGCGAGATCATCGCCGAGGCCCTCCAGCAGATGGAGTTCAACCAGACGCGCGCGGCGGAGATGCTCGGCACGACGCGGCGGATTCTCAAGTACCGGATGGACAAGCTCGGGATCGACACCCCGGATCGCTGAGCGACGTGCACAGAGAGCCGCATCGACAACCGCGGCGGTGTCGGCTAGGCGGGAGACCGGGCCATGGCCTTCCCCTCGCTTCGTCCGCTTTCGGTCGTCGTGCTCGTCGGCGTGCTGTCGGGATGCGCCAGGCAGGTCCCCTACCAGCCGAACGACGCCGTGCTGGAGGGTATGACGCGCGCGCAGCGGGAGCAGGCCTTCGTCGAGACGCTGAGCCGCGCCCTCAAGCCGCGCATCGTCCAGGCGTGGATCGACGATGCCTCGTACGGGTACGACGCCGCCGTGACGATACGCGACGGGTTCGGCATTCCCACCGGGTACTACGGAGGCCGCCGCCGCGTCGTCTACTTCGCGAACATCCGCGAGCTGCGGCTCTACACCAACAACGCGGTCTTCGTGGTCGACACGAGTGGTCGCACGGTCGACAAGCTCGTGTACGCGTACACCGACGACGCGCAGCGAATGATCGATCTCATGGCCGCCTATCGGGCGCGGCGCTACTCGGGCGCCAGCCAGGCGGAGCCGCAGTCGCCGGGTCGACCGCACCGCGCGTGGCGTCCGCCGCCGTACGATCAGCAATACGACCCCCGCGGGAACGCGCCGCCGCCCGGCTACGACGACCAGAGCGGGCCCGACGACGGCAACCCGCCCGACGGCTCCGGTCGCTGAGTCAGACGCGCGACACCGCCCCGGCCGGAGGGACTGTGTCGGCACCGAGTCAGACCCGACACGCGGACGTTCAAGACTGTGCAGAGATTCCTTCCGCACGGCCGTGGCGTATGATCCTTACCCTCCCCGCAGATGGCATGCTTCGTGCTGTTCGGACCTCGCCATGATCGAGCGCCCCCGTGTCCTCATCGTCGACGACGAGCTCGGCGTTCGCGAATCCCTGCGCGCCATCCTGGGCAAGGATTGCGACGTCCTGACGGCGTCGTCGGGTGACGAGGCGTTGACACTGGTCGGACGCGAAGCGGTCGACCTGGTCACGCTCGACCTGCGCATGCCGGGCCTGGGCGGCATCGCCGTCCTCGAACGCATCAAGAAGGCCGACCCGGAGATCGAGGCGCTCATCATCACCGGCTACGGCTCGCTCGACACCGCCATCCAGGGCCTGCGCCACCACGCCTTCGACTACATCTCGAAGCCGTTCGACTGCGACCAGGTGCGCACCGTCGTGCAGGCCGCGCTCGCGCGGCGCATGGCGCTCAAGCGCATGCGCTCGGCCCCCGAGCAGATCCTCGCCACGCTGTCACACGAGTTCCGCACGCCGCTCAACGTCATCATGGGCTACTCGACCATGCTGCGCGACGAGAACCAGCAGGAGCTGTCGGACGAGCAGCGCCTGGCGCTCGATCGCATCCAGTCGAACTCGACGGCGCTCCTCGCCTACGTCGAGACGCTCTTCTACATGGTCGAGCTCGATCGTGGCCTCGTTCCGGCCCACATCGCGCGGGTGCGGATTTCGGAGGAGCTGGCGCGGGTCGTCGACGAGGTACGCGCGATCTCCGATCAGAAGGGTCTGTCGGTCAGGATCGAGGCTTCGGGTGCGCTCGAGCTCAAGACCGACCGCCAGATGCTGGGCCGTCTCATCCGGGCGCTCACGGACAACGCCGTCCGCTACACCCTCGCCGGCGAGGTCGTGCTCGCAGCCGAAGCCGGTCCCAACGGCACGGTGCTGCTCGAGATCCGCGATACGGGACCGGGCATGGCGCCCGAGATGATCGCCGAGACGCGCGACGTGATCGCCGCGCGCCCGAACGTCGATCCGCCGCGCCTGCTCGGCTTCGGCCTCCGCCTCGCGGGGCGCCTCGTGCGCGTGCTCGGGGCGACGCTCGACATCACCTCGGGCCCGACCGGGACGCGCTGCGCGCTCGTCCTTCGCCCGCAGGCGGGCGTCGTCGACCAGGACCAGGCCTCGGCCGTCGCGTAGCGCGCGTCGGTCACCGAAACGTCATCGGTGACGGGGCGTTAGCGTCGCGCGCATCCTTGACAGGCCTGCGGGCCTCCGATAGCTGCGACTCGTCCTGTGATGGAACCGTCCGCGCGACTCTTCGACGCACTGGAGCGCGGGCGCATCGGTGCGGAGCTCACGCACGCCGAGGCGACCGCCCTGCTCGAGTCCGTCCCGGCGACCGACGCCCTTCTGGCGACGGCGGCGGAGCGCCGCGACCGCGCCTGGGGGCGGACGGTCACCTACTCGCCGAAGGTGTTCCTTCCGGTCACGAACCTGTGCCGCGACCGCTGCACCTACTGCACGTTCCGCAAGGATCCCGGCGATCCCGACGCGTGGACCATGCGCCCCGAGGAGATCCGCGCCTGGTCCGAGCGCGGGCGTCGCCTCGGATGCGTCGAGGCGCTCATGTGCCTCGGGGACAAGCCGGAGATCGCCTTTCGCGGCTACCGCGACCTCCTGCGCGAGCTGGGCCACGCCACGACCGCGGCGTACGTCGAACGCGCCTGCGAGATCGCGCTCGACTGCGACCTGCTCCCGCACACGAACGCCGGCATCCTCACGCGCGACGAGATGGCGCGGCTGCGGCGCGTGAACGTGAGCCTCGGGCTCATGCTCGAGAACGTCTCGCCCCGACTGCGCGAGCGCGGCCAGGTGCATCAGTGGGCGCCGGACAAGGATCCGGCGGTCCGCCTGTCGATGCTCCGCGAGGCCGGCGAGCTCGCGATCCCCTTCACGACCGGCCTTCTCATCGGCATCGGCGAGACGCCGGCAGAACGCGTTGACACCCTCTTCGCCATCCGCGACCTGCACCGCGCCTACGGCCACGTGCAGGAGGTGATCGTCCAGAACTTCCGCACCAAGCCGACGATCCCGCTCGCCGACGCACCCGAGCCGGACGCGCTCGACCTCGCACGCACGATCGCGATCGCGCGGCTCGTGCTCGACGACGAGGTGAGCGTCCAGGCTCCGCCGAACCTCTCGCCGGACGACCACGCCCTGCTGCTCTCGGCCGGCCTCAACGACTGGGGCGGTATCTCGCCGCTCACGCCCGACTACGTGAATCCCGAGGCGCCGTGGCCGCACCTGCGTGCGCTCGCGGGCGTGTGCGGGGCGGCGGGCTACGCGCTGCGGCCCCGCCTGCCGATCTACGATCGCTACGCCGGCGATCCCGCGTGGCTCGATTCGGCGCTCCGCCCGGCGGTCGCGCGTGCGCTGGACCGGTTCTCGACGACGGCGAGCATGGAGGTACACCCCGCATGAGCTGGCTGGATCCGTGGGACGCCATCGAGGCGGTCGCGCTGAACGACGAGCCGGTCGAGCGCGTTCTCGGACGCGCGAAGCCCGAGATCCGGGCGATGCTCGACGGCGCGCTCGGACATCGCGAGCTCTCCACCGCCGACGCCGAAGTGCTCCTCCAGGTCGAGGGCGACGACCTGCTGGCGCTCGTGCGCGCCGCCGACACGGCACGGGCGGCGGACGTCGGCGGCGACGTCACCTACGTCGTCAACCGCAACATCAACTTCACGAACGTCTGCTTCGTCAACTGCCAGTTCTGCGCCTTCAAGCGCCAGCGCTGGGAGGAGGACGCGTACAACCACGGCATGGACGTCATCCTCGGAAAGGTCGAGGAAGCCATCGCCCGCGGTGCCACCGAAGTCTGCATGCAGGGCGGCATCAACCCCGACATGGAGCCGTTCACCTACCGGGACGTGCTCGTCGGCATCAAGACGCGCTTCCCGCAGATCCACGTCCACGCCTTCTCCCCGATGGAGATCATGTACGGCGCGCGCCGCACGCAGATGGACTACCCGTCCTACATCGGGATGCTGCGCGACGGCGGGCTCGGCTCGATCCCCGGCACCGCAGCCGAGATCCTCGACGACGAGGTGCGCGAGATCCTCTCGCACAAGAAGGTCGACGTGCGCACGTGGATCGAGATCATCACGACCGCGCACCGACTCGGCGTGCCGACCACGTCGACCGTCATGTACGGCCACATCGAAACGCCGGGGCACGTCGCGCGGCACATGGACCTGCTCCGCTCGATCCAGAAGGAGACGCGCGGCTTCACCGAGTTCGTGCCGCTCGGGTTCATCTGGGAGAACACGCAGCTCTACCACGACGGGAGGGTGACGCCGCAGCCGAAGGGCCTGCGTGACCTCCGCATCTACGCCGCGTCGCGCCTGTTCTTCCGCGGCTGGATCGACCACATCCAGACCTCGTGGGTGAAGCTCGGCCACCGGCTCTCGCAGCTCACGCTGCGCGCCGGCTGCGACGACTTCGGCGGCACGCTCATGGAAGAGAGCATCTCGCGCGAGGCCGGCGCCGACGCCGGCGAGTACACGTCGGTCGAGGAGATCTGCGCGCTCGTCTCCACCATGGGACGCCGCCCGGTGCAGCGAACGACCCTCTACCAACGCCTGGGAGCGTCCGGTGCCGCAGCCGCGGATCACGGTGCTGGCGGGTGGCGTGGGGGGCGCCCGGTTTCTCCGGGGGCTCTCGCGCCGCACTGACCCTCGCCGGCTCGCCGTCATCGGCAATACGGGCGACGACGAAGAGTTCTTCGGGCTCCACGTGTCGCCGGATCTCGACACGGTGCTGTACACGCTCGCCGGTCGCGCCGATCCCGGACAGGGATGGGGCATCGCCGGCGACACGTTTGCGACCCTGGGTGCGCTCGGCGATCTCGGCGAGCCCGCCTGGTTCCGGCTCGGGGACCGCGATCTCGCGACGCACCTCTATCGCACCGATCGGCTGCGACGCGGGTGGTCGCTGTCGCGCGTGACGGCCGCGCTCGCGTCACGACACGGCCTCGCGGCACGCGTGCTCCCGATGAGCGACGACCGCGTACGCACGTTCGTCCACACCGATGCCGGGCGCCTTCCCTTCCAGGACTACCTGGTGCGGCGGCGCGCACGCGGACGCGTGCGGCGAATCGAGATCGCGGGCGGCTTCCGCGCCCGTCCCGCGCCAGGCGTCCTGGCGGCGCTGCGCGCGAGCGACGCCATCGTGATCGCTCCGTCGAATCCGCTCGTCTCGGTGGGACCGATCCTGGCGATCCCGGCGATCCGGCGCCTGCTGGCCCGCCGGCGCGCGCGGGTCGCGGCCATCACGCCCCTGGTCGCGGGGCGGCCGTTGAAGGGCCCGCTGCACCGGATGCTGCGCGGCCTCGGCCACGAGGTGTCGCCGCGCGGCGTCGCTCGCCTGTACGCCGGTGTCGCGGGAACGTTCGTGCTCGACGAGCGGGATCGCCATTGGGCCGGGCGCATCGAGGCCCTCGGCCTGCGCGTGGTCGTGACCGACACGGTCATGCGGACGCCGGCGCGCGCCGCCCGCCTTGCCGGCGTCGTCGTGCGTGCGCTAGGAGCCGGGCGCCGATGACCGTCGCCGTGATCCCCGTGCCCGGTCTCCCGATGATCGAGCCCGGCGCGAACCTCGGCGTGCTGCTCGGCAATGCGATCGAGGACGCCCGCGTCGGCATGAAGCCGCAGGACGTGGTGGTCGTGTGCCAGAAGGTCGTCTCGAAGGCCGAGGGGGCCGTCGTCCGGGTCGCGGACGTCACCCCCTCGCCGATCGCCGAGCGCCTCGCGGCGCAGACGCAGGGCAAGGACCCGCGCATCGTCGAGGTGATCCTGCGACAGACCAAGCGCATCGTCCGCAACGATCGTGGCCATCTCATCGTCGAGACGGCGCACGGGTGGGTGTGCGCGAACGCGGGCGTCGACGAGTCGAACGGCGTCGCCGACGACGTGGTCACGCTCCTCCCCGAGGACGCCGATGCGTCGGCCGAGCGCCTGCGCACGACGTTGTCGGATCGCTTCGGCGTCGCGATCGCAGTGGTCGTGACGGACACCTTCGGCCGTCCCTGGCGCGAGGGCCTGGTCGAGGTCGCAATCGGGTGCGCCGGCATGGAGCCGCTTCTGGACCTGCGCGGGCGCGCCGACCTGCTCGGGCGCGAGCTGCACCACACCGTCGTCGCGCTGGCCGACGAGGTGGCGGCGGCGGCGGGCCTGGTGATGGAGAAGGACAGCGGGACCGCCGCGGCGATCGTGCGTGGGGTTCGCTACACCCTGGGCCCCGGGGGCGCCGCCGCGGCGCTCGTCCGCAAGCCCGAGTTCGACCTCTTCCGGTAGCCCGGCTACACTTCCAGCTCGATGTACGAGGAGTACTTCGGGTTCCGGGAGCCGCCCTTCCGGATCACGCCGGACCCGCGGTTCCTGTACCGGAACCCGTCCGTCGAGGAGGCGGCCGCTGCGCTTTCCTACGGCATCGAGCGGCGCAAGGGCTTCCTGTCGCTCGTCGGCGAGGCGGGCACCGGCAAGACGACGCTTTTGCGCCACGTGCTCGACACGCTGGCGGGCAACGTCAAGACCGTGCTCCTCCTCCATCCGACCGTCGAGTTCGACGAGATCCTCGAGTACCTCCTCTCGGAGCTCGGCATCCCGGTCGACGGCGGCCGCAAGCTGGTCCTCCTGCAGCGCCTGCAGGACTATCTGCTCGAGCACACGCGCGCCGGAGGCAACCTGGCCCTCCTCATCGACGAGGCGCAGGACCTGGCGCCGCACGTGCTGGAGGAGCTGCGCCTGCTCTCGAACCTCGAGACGGGTACCGAGAAGATCCTGCAGATCGTGCTGGCGGGACAGCCGGAGCTCGAAGCCAAGCTCGCCGATCCGGCCCTGCGCCAGCTCCGGCAGCGGATCGCGCTCCACATCCGCCTGCGACCCTTCTCGGCCGCCGAGGTCGCTGCCTACATCTCGCGACGCCTCGAGCTCGCGGGCGCGACGCGCGCGGACATCTTCGCGCCGGCCGCCATCCGGCGCATCGCCACCGTGAGCCACGGCATCCCACGCATCATCAACGTGCTCTGCGACGCGTCGCTGGTGACGGCGTTCGCGACCAGCGGGCGTCAGGTGAGCGCCGACATCGTCGACGAGGCGTGGGCCGACTACGCGCGCCTGGGTGTCCAGGTGCCGGAGGAGAAGCCGCTCGTGGCCCCGCCGTCGCCATCGCCCGCACCGCCGACATCACCGCTGCTGCCACCAACGCCCGGGCCCGTCGAGCCCGAGCCGGCTCCGCCTCCCGTCCACGTGATCGCGTCGCCTCCGGCGTCGCCACCGCCGCTCGTGGACGTGAAGCCACCGGACGAGAAGCCCCTCGAGCCGCTCGTCATCAACATCGGCGGCGGCGCGGCCCGATCGTGGCTCGCCGGCGTGCCGGTGCGCAACTTCGTCGGCGGCTTCCTGGTGGCCGTCCTCGCGATCCTCGGCGTCTACACCATGCGGACGCGACCGGCGTCGACCGCGCTGCCGGAGGAGCCCGTCGTCCTGGGCCCGCCGACGGCGGCCGAAGCGCGCGCCGTCGTCCACGAGTACATGCTCGCCTACGAGGACCGCGACCTCGACCGCATGATGGCGCTCTTCGCGCCGCAGGCGATCGCGAACGAGATCGACGGCGCCGACGCGATCCGCGAGGACTATGCCAAGACGTTCGCGAGGCTCGCCGAGGTGACGTGCGTCGTGCCCCGCGTCGACGTCACGCTCTCGGACGAGGATGACATCGTGACCGTCTCGGGGCCGCTCGTCATCGACTATCGCGACAACAATGGCGAGACGAGCGCGCTGCGGGGTGACGCCCGCTGGGAGATCGCCCGCCTCGGCGGCGCGCCCCGCATCGTCGGCTTGCGCTACACGCTGGGCGACGCGTCGTAGACCCGCGCGTCCGTTCGGTTGAAAGGAAAGCGGCCAGCGTGTTGAATCCGCCCATGGCTGCACCCGCCGGGGCGACGTCGCCCGAGATCCGCGCACAGATCCTCGACACCGTGCGCCGCTTCGTCGACCGCGACGTGATCCCCGTCGCGAGCAAGTACGAGCACGCCGACGAGTATCCCGCGCCCCTCGTCGAGAAGATGCGGGAGCTCGGCCTGTTCGGCGCCACGATCCCGGCCGAGTACGGCGGGCTCGGGCTCGACTACAGCACCTACGCGATGGTCGTCGAGGAGCTGTGCCGGGGCTGGATGAGCCTCTCGGGGGTTCTCAACACGCACCTGATGTTCGCCTTCCACGTCGGCACGCACGGCACCGAAGAGCAGAAGCGCTACTGGCTGCCGCGCCTCGCGACGGGCGAGGAGCGCGCCGGGTTCTGCCTCACCGAGGCGCACGCCGGCAGCGACACGCAGAACATCCGCACCGTCGCGCGCCGCGACGGCGACCACTACGTCGTCAACGGCTCCAAGATGTTCATCACCAACGCCCAGACCTGCACGGTCTTCTCGCTGGTGGCGAAGACGGACCCCACCGCCGAGCCGCGGCACACCGGCATCAGCCTGTTCGCGGCGCCCAAAGGACCCGGGCTCACCGTCGGCCGGCATCTCGACAAGCTCGGCTACCGTGGCATCGAGACCTGCGAGGTCACGTTCGAGGACTACCGCCTCCCGGCGACGGCGCTGGTGGGCGGCGTCGAGGGTCGCGGGCTCAAGATCGCCCTCTCGGGGCTCGAGGTCGGCCGCATCAACATCGCCGCGCGGGCCGTCGGCGTCGCGCGCGCCGCCTTCGAGGACGCGATTCGCTACGCGCAGGAGCGGCAGACGTTCGGCAAACCCATCAGCGAGCACCAGGCGATCCAGCTGAAGCTCGCCGACATGGGCACGAAGATCGAGGCAGCGCGCCTCCTCGTCCGGCAGGCCGCCGCCATGAAGGACCGCGGCGAGCGCTGCGACATCGAGGCCGGGATGGCGAAGCTCTTCGCCTCCGAGACCTGCCAGGAAGTGTCGCTGGAGGCGATGCGGATCCTCGGCGGCTACGGCTACATCAAGGAGTTCCGGGTCGAGCGCTACTACCGCGACGCGCCGCTCATGATCATCGGCGAAGGCACCAACGAGATCCAGCGTCTCGTGATCGCGAAGGGCCTTCTCCAGCGGTACAAGATCTGAACGCCGCCCGCCGCCTCTGGGTCGCCGTCGCGCTCACCGTCGTCACGCTCGGCTGCACCCGCTCGCCGCACCCGCTCGTCGTGCCGCCGGCGACGCGCCTCGTCGTCGTGGCCCCCCATCCGGACGACGAGACCATCGCCGCGGGTGGGCTCATCCAGCGCGTCGTCGAGACGGGCGGCCAGGTCCAGGTCGTGTTCGTGACCAACGGCGACGGATATCCCGAGGCCGCCAGCGCTCTCACCGGCGATTCGACGCCGTCCCATTCCGACTTTCGCGCCCTCGGCGCCCGCCGGCTGCAGGAGGCCGCGCGAGCGACGCGGACGCTCGGTGTGCCGGAAGGACACCTCACTTTCCTGGGATTCCCCGACGGCGAGCTCGCGGCCCTGCGCGGCCGGTGCTGGTCGCGCTGGACGCCGTGCGCGTCGCCGTACACGGGCGTGGGCCCGTTCTCCGGTGAGCGCCTCGTCGCCGCCCTCGAGCGCGCGCTCGCCGACGCGCGGCCGACGATCGTCGTCGCGCCCGACCCGCGTGACGTCCATCCGGACCACTCCGCCGCCGGGCACTTCGCCCTCGCCGCTTCGAGGACACTCAGGCCGGCGCCCATGGTGCTGACCTACGTCGTCCACGATCCGGCGTGGCCGCCCGCCGTCCGCGAGCGCCCCGACCTCCCGCCGGTGCCTGGCCCACGCTACGCCCAGGATACCTGGTGGACGCTGGCGCTCACGCCCCACGAGATCGCGACCAAGCACGCGGCCCTGTCGAGCTATCGCACGCAGCTCGCGGTGCTCGAGGACCTCCTCGATCGCTTCGTGCGCTCGAACGAGATCTTCTCGCGCGTCGCGACGCCCGGCGGTTGACGCGCGACAGGGCGCGGCATGCCATCTGCTTGGGCGGCTGCCCGAGGCGGTCCTCCACTCGCCGGCCGTGACGCCGCCGGCCCCGACGTGGTAGCGATCGGGCGATGGGCGTGCGCGCGATCCTCGTTCTCGTGGTGACGGCCACGCTCGTGGCGCCCGCGCTCGCGAAGAAGCCGAAGCCGCAGCCCTGTCCGGCGGGACGCTTCCTGGTCGCGGGCGGCGCGCCGCTGCTTCCTTCCGGCACCACGCCACGCCTGGAGGCGGTGACGCTGGGGACGTCCGGAACGGTGGCCGTCGCGAGCGGCTGCGCCCCGGTGGCCGCGCGGGTGAAAGCGAAGGGAAAGAAGACGCGCGTCACGGTCCGCTGGCCGTCGGGTGCCTGCGCCGGCGTCCGCGGCACGGTCCACCTGGTCGCCGCGATCGACGCCACGTGCGCGAGCATGCGCGGCAGCCTCGCCGGCAAGAAGCTCCACAAGCCGTTCCAGGCGACGCGCTCGACCTGCGGCGACGGCGTCGTCGACCGTGACGGCCTCGAGACGTGCGACGGCTCGGCACCCTGCGACGCCACCTGCGGCGCCGGCGCAACGCTTGGCGCCCCGGCGAGCACCCCGCTCGCCGACGCCGTCACGTCGTTCCACGTCGCAGGCGGTATTCCACAGGACGAAATCGACGCAACGCCCGGCGGACGGCGCGTCGCGCGGACGATCCTCGACGTCGGCTTCGCAGCGGACGCGACCGTCGGCCAGGCGACGGCGCTCCTCGACGCGGTCGGCGGGCGGATCGCCGACATGATTCCGCACGTCTCCGTCATCGTCGTCCGCATCCCGGACCCGGGCTCCCTCACGGGGCTCGACGCCGTCGTCGCGCAGGCCGCATCGATGCCCGGCGTGATGTTCGTCAATCAGGGCGATTTCAGCGAAAACGAGTTGCCGGCCAACTACAGCCCGAACCTCTTCCCACCGCCCCAGAGCCCGCTGGCGAAGATCGGGCACCACCTCGGCATCCGTGCGCACGGCGCCTGGAACGCGCGGGCCGCGATCAAGACGGGTCGCGAGCCGACCGTCGTCATCGCGGACGAATTCGGCGACGGACCGCCGTCGGACTCGCTCGCCGGGACGATCGTGCCCGAAGACTTCCGTACGTTCTCTGGGCCGTTCGCGGCCCATGGCTACTTCGTTCTCGGCGTGCTGGCCGGCGATTTCGGGGGTACAACCACCGACCGCGGCCTCGTGACGGGAATCTATCCTGCGGAGGGGTTCCCCGGCGGCCTCCCCATGCGCGTCATCGACCGATTGGAGAACATCAGCGACGTCCAGGTGGAGAAGCTCCTGAGCGAGCGCATCGCTGAGCTCGCAATGGCCGGGGGACACGTCGTCGTCAACACGAGCTACGGGTACAGCGGCGTCTGCGACCCCGTGGGCAACGATTGCATCGACCGCACGAAGGCGCAGGCGAAGGCGGAGGCCTGGGCAACCGTGGTCCGCCAGGCGGGGATAGCGGGCAAGTACGTACACTTCACGTCCGCCGGCAACATCAACCACGACTTCCCGAACGTCGAGAGCGCCGTCACGGACAGCTCGTTCGCCAGCGCGGCGCTCCTGCTGAACCCGCCCCTCCCGAACACGGTCGTGGTCGAGAACGCCCGCGGGGAGGGTCCGCCGACGTTCGCCCCCCGCTGCATCAGCGACGAATCGCAAGCGGGGGGCACCATCGCCGGCATCGGCACCGACGTCTGGTCGCTCGACGGGCCCGACGCCGCCGTGGGTGCGAGCTTCCGGTTCGGGACGTCCTACGCGACGCCCCAGGTCGCCGGCCTCGCAGCGTACCTCTGGAGCATCGATCCGATGCTCGAGGCGTCCGACGTCGTCACCACGCTCATCAAGACGAGCCGCGAGCTACCGGAGCCGGGCGGCGTCGGCTGCTCGTCGTTCGCGAGCCTCATCACCGCCCGACACATCGTCGATGCATACGATGCGGTCCTGTCGCTCGACGCCGTGAGCCCGCCGTCGCCCGACGCCATGCCCGTGCGCCTGGCCCTCCTCGACGTCACCGGTGACGGGGTGTTCGATGGCGCGGACCTCCCTGCCTTCGTGGCGAAGTACCTCGACCACGGCCAACCGATCCCCGAGCCGACCGTGCCCGACTTCGGACGCTTCGACCTCAACGGCGACGGCTTCACGGGCGGCAGCAACACCGTCCCGTTCGACCTCGACCGCGTCGGTTCGATGCGACTCCAGCTGGGGAGCCTCGACCCGCTCGTCCTCGAGAAGCTGGTCTCCGACGATCGAACGATCTACGGCGCCTTCGACGAGCGCGCCGCGAGCGACCTCGACATCCTGTGCTACTACGCCTACTCGCCGCTCTACACCGGCACCCCGGCCGAGCGCGGGCCGCTGTTGCCGTTCGCGCTCTGCAACCGCTGGGTGTTCCGCCAGGGGTTCGCGGCGCCTCCCCAGACGAACGTTCCCGTGCAGCTCGCGATCCGCTCCGGAGTCTTGCAGCGCGACGGCACCACCGTGGACTTCCGTGCCGGCGCGCTCGTGCATCTCACGCCGACCAACGCGACGGTCGACCCGACGGACGGGGTCACGGCCGAGCTCGTTCCCGGGGATCCGCCGGCCTTCACCACGACCGTCACACCGGCCGTCCAGAACGGCACGTTCGACATCGGCGTCGAGATTCGAGCCGTCGCCAGCGGTCCGGTCATCGCGTCGGGAACGATCTCGCGTACGATCGGCACGCCGACCACGACCACCGTCACGGGGACGACCTCGGTCCCGACGACGACCGAGACCCCGACCACGACCGAGACCCCGACCACCACCCTCTGCACCTTCTGCTTCGCGCCCGAGGTCTGCTGCGGGCATTTCTGCTGCTTCTGAGGGGCGGTGGCGTCCTACAGTCCCGCCACGCGGAGCAGATCGTCCATGACGCGGGTCGCGTCGAAGTACTCGCGCGCGATCATCCGAGCCGACGCCGACGCCCGCTCGTAGTCGCCCTCGATCGCGCGTAGCGCAGCCGCCGCTTCGGTGACCGTCCGGAACGCCTGGATGCCGTCTCCAACCGGCAGCACGTCGCCGAACCCAGTATCCTGGACGACGACCGGCCGGCCGGCAGCCAGGTAGCAGGCCGCCCGGTCGCTGAACCACCCGCTGCGCAGCCGCACGTTCAGCTCCTTGGCGACCGTGAACTCGCCCCGCGAAGTCTGGAGGAACTCGCGATAGCGCCACGGGTCGCCCGAGACGTCGCGCGGGCTCACGACCTTCCAGCCGTGCGCGCCGAGCATCTGCAGATCGCCCGGCGCGCTCTCGACGTCCATCGCGATCTCGAACTCGCAGCCGGTGCGCTCCGGCAGGTCGAGGCAGCGCAGCCACTCGGTACGCTTTCGCCACGTGAACGTCTCGCCGCGAAACGCGAGGTCGCGCTGCGTCTCGTTCCAGCGGCCGACCGTCGTGTACCGGCGCCCCGGCGGACCCGAGTCCGCCCACCACTCGATCGCGACCGGACAGCGCGTCGCGTGCCAGCGGAAGCCGGCGTCGGGAATCGGCGACCGGCCGGTCCCGATGTTCTCGCCGATGGTGAACAGGTACTGCTGCTCGGCGAGGATCTGCCGGAGCCGGCCCTCGTTCGCCTCGGCCTTGATCTGCGTGAACGCGGGGTCGATGTCGACGTACACCGACGGCCGCCCGCCCCGCTGCTCGGGCACGATGCGGTTGATGCCCGCCACGTTCACGAGGAGATCGGCCTCGCGCAGGAGCGCCGCCGCCCGGCCGGCGGCCGGTCCGTGCTCGCGCCCGGCGGCGACGTCGACGAACACCCAGCGATCGCCGAACCCGAGGCGCGACAGGAAGGCGCCCGCGGCGCCGACGCCGTACTCGTACGCCGATCCGAAGTGGTTCGTCACCGGGTCGTATGCGAGGTCGTAGAAACCGGTGTCCTCGTAGAACCAGACGTCGTGCCCGCAGGCGCGGATGCCCTGCAGGAAATGCGCGGCCTGCCAGGCGTAGCCGCCGATCGGATTGCGCACGAGGTAGCCGGCGACGACGATCCGCGCCATTACCCCTCACCCGAGCGCATCCGCGAGCAGCCGCTCGCAGACGCGCTCCGCGCGAAAGCACGACTCCGCGACCTCGCGCGCGTGGCCGCAGGCGCGCGGATAGTCGCGACGGACCTCGGCGAGCGCCCGAGCCGCCTCGTCGATCGTGCTGAACGCATGCAGACCCGGTCCGGTCGGCAGGTGCGCCGAGAACGCCGTGTCCTGGAGGACGACCGGCCGACCGGCGGCCAGATACGCGGCACTGCGCGTGCTGAACCAGCCGCTGCGCGTCTCGACGTAGGCGTTCTTCGCGATCGACAGCTCGCCGCGCGAGCGCAGGATGTAGTCGCGGTAGTCGGCGGGTGTACGCGACACCGCGCCGGCCTCGACGACGTGCCAGCCCGCGGCCCGGATGCGGTCGCGGGGCGCGTCGCCGGAGATCGCCACCTCGAGCCGCTCCGGCGTGTGCGCCGGCAGGTCCATGAAGCGCTCGAACTCGACGTCCTTGCCGCCGTACACGCGCCCGTCGACGATCGGGGGCGACGGCTCGATCTTCCACGACATGACGGTCGTGAACGGGCCGTCGGGCCTGGGCGCGGTCGGCCAGCGATCGAGCACGATCGGCTGCCGCGTCGGTTTCCACTCGATGCCGACGGTCGGAATCGTGCAGTCGGGCGCGCCGATGTGCTCTCCCAGGGTGAAGAAGACATCGTGTCGCCGCATGAGCGCGACGCTTCGGTGCAGCTCCGGATCGACCGTGCCCGTGTCGACCGCGGCCGCGCGAGCCTGGCTGTAGCCCGGGTCGGTGTCGACGTACGCGGCGACGCGTGCCTTGCGGTACGCGTCCCGCAGCCAGCACGAGCCGGAGACGTTGAGCAGGAGGTCGGCGCCGTCGCAGACCCGCGCCACGTGCGCCGCGTCGCGACCGTGCACCACGTCGTCGGCGCCCCGCACGCTCCACGCGCCCGCGAGGGCCGGGTCGAGCGTTGCGATCGCGTCGGCGAGAAAGCGCGCGCCGCGCGACGCGTCGGGCACGAACGTGCCGGCGCTCGGGTCGTAGAGCCAGCGCCCCGAGTCCTCGAGGTAGAACACGTCGCAGCCCAGGCGCCGGAACCCTTCGACGTACTGGAGATAGTCCCACGCCACCCCGCCGACGGGATACGTGGCGACGAATCCGGTCACCACGACGCGCACCGCCCGGTCTCCCTACGCGAGGCCCGCGTCGGCGAGCATGCGCCGCAGGACCGGCTCCACGCCGAAGTGCTCGGCGGCGACCCGCCGCGCCGCAGCCGAGTGCCGCCCGTAGTCGGCATTGATGCACGCGAGCGCGTCCACCGCCTCCTCCATCGTCGCGTACGCGAACAGCCCCTCGCCGGTCGGCACGAACTTGCCGAAGGCGCTGTCCTGCGTGACGACGGGCTTCCCCGCCGCCAGGTAGCAGACGCTGCGATCGCTGAACCATCCGCTGCGCGGGCGCACGTAGATGTCCTTCGCGACCGTGAACTCGCCGCGCGACTCCTGGATGAAGCGGCGGTAGCCATCGACGTCGCGCGAGGTGGCGTCGGGGTCGACCATCTCCCACCCGGCGTCGCGCACGCGGCGCTCGATGCCCGGATCGAGCGGCTTCATCGCCATGAGGAAGGGTTGGGGCGTGCGCCGCGGGAGGTCCAGGAAGCGCAGGAAGTTCTCGTGTTTCGACCACTGGTACGTGACGCCGTCGTAGGTGATGTCCTTGCCCTTGTTCGAGAACGACGCGACGG
This sequence comes from Candidatus Eisenbacteria bacterium, assembly GCA_035577985.1. Taxonomy (NCBI): domain Bacteria; phylum Candidatus Eiseniibacteriota; species Candidatus Eiseniibacteriota bacterium. Next base: position 8,209 of record DATJZY010000057.1, on the reverse strand, counting down.
TCGTGAAGTACTTCGCGGCGAGGTTGGTCGGCGTATCCCAGCAGTCCATGACGACCGGCGGGCGCGTGGTGTGCCAGGTGAACTCGCGCAGCGGGACCGGACAGTCGGGAGCGCCCAGGTTCTCGCCGTAGGTGAAGAGCACGTCGTGGCTGCGCAAGAAGCCGAGCGACGAGGCGTCGCCGAGGGCGATGTTGAGCTGCTCGTAGACCGGATCGGTCTCGACGTAGATCAGCTTCGCGCCCTGCTTGTGCTCGGCGCGGGGCGCCGTCGCGCCGCAGAGGTTCACGATCGCCGTGGCGTCGCGATAGAGTTCGTCGAGCTTCGCCCGCGACATGCCGTGGGTCTCGTTCTTCATCATGTCGAGGTAGACCCAGCGGTCGCCGAAGCCGACCCGACCCATGACGTCGCCCACGTAGCGGACCGCGTACGAGCACTCGCCGGTCACGCTCGCGGCTTCGGGATCATACGGGGCCGCACCCGAGTCCTCGACGTAGTAGACGTCCCATCCCAGGCGCTGGAACCCGAGGAGGTAGTGGATCGCCTGCCAGGCGACGCCCGCCATCGGGTACTGGCCGACGATGTGCAGGACGAGGAGCCGATTACGAGGACGCGACACGATCCACCTCCCCCGCGAACTGGGTGCGGTACAGCCGCGCGAAGTGTCCGCCGCGCTGCACGAGCTCCGCGAACGAACCCTGCTCGGCGATCTGTCCCTGGTCGAGCACCAGGACAACGTCGGCGCGGCGGACGGTCGAGAGGCGATGCGCGATGACGAACGTCGTCCGTCCCGTCATGAGGTTCTCGAGCCCCGCCATGACGCGCGCCTCGGTCTCGACGTCGAGCGCCGACGTCGGCTCGTCCAGGATCAGGAGCGGCGCATCGCGCAGGAGCGCGCGGGCGATCGTCACGCGGAGCTGCTCGCCCGAGGAGAGCGTGGCACCGCCCTCGCCGATCACCGTGTCGATGCCCTGCGGCAGGCGCGCGATGAACTCGCCCAGCTGCGCCAGCTCGGCGGCCTGGCGAACCTCCTCGACGCTCGCCTCGGGGCGGCCGTAGGCGATGTTGTCGCGCAGCGAGGTCGGGAAGACCAGCGGCGGCTGCAGGACCATCCCCACCTGCTGGCGGAGCGAGCGGAGCTTGAACTCGCGCACGTCGACGCCGTCCAGCCGGACGCGTCCGGACGTGACGTCGTAGAAGCGGGGAATGAGACCGACCAGCGTCGTCTTGCCCGCCCCGGTCGCGCCCACGACCGCGACGAGCGACCCCGGCACGACTTCGAAGGTGACGCCGCGCAGGACGGGGCGGCTCGCCTCGTAGGCGAAGTGGACGTCCTCGAAGCGCACGCGTCCCTGCACGTCGGCGCGCCGGAGCTCGCGCTGGCCGTCCAGCAGGTCGGGTGCCGTCTCGAGGATCTCGAACACGCGCTCCGCGCCGACCCGGGCGCCCTGGATGAGGCCCCAGGTCTGCGTCAGGCTGTTGATCGGGGCATAGAGCGACGCGAGATAGCTCGTGAAGACGAGCACGTCGCCGATGCTGAGCGTGCCCTGCATCACGTGGCTGGCGCCGAACCAGAGCACGCCCGCCGTCCCGGCGGCGATCAGGATGCCGACGAACGCGGAGTAGACGCTCTGGAAGGTGTAGAGGCGCAGGTTCGCGTCGAGGCTCGCGCTCGAGGTGTCGACGAACCGCCGGTGCTCCGAGGGCTCGGTCGTGAATGCCTGGATCACCCGGATGGCGCCGATGGTGCGCTGGGCGACGGCCCACAGGGCGCTCTCCTTCATGCGCGCGTCGGTCGCGAGCGCGTTGATGCGCGCCGAGAGCGTGACGATGGTAACGAAGAGCAGCGGGACGATCGCGAGCGCGACCAGCGTCATCATCCAGTCGAGCCGCAGCATGACGACGAGCATGCCGCCGAGCAGGACGACCGACGTCAGGATCGGGAAGAACCCGTTCATCGTGAGCGTCTGGATCGCGAACGTGTCGGCCGTGAGCCGGAACAGCAGATCGCCCACCTCGCGCCGGCTGTGGAAGGCGAGCGACAGGCGCTGGAGGTGCGCGTACAGCTCGGCACGGAAGTCGTTCACCATGCGCTGGCCGACGCTGATGGTCGCGTAGTTCGAGGTTACGCTGAGGGTACCGAGGAGCGCGTAGACGGCGATGAGCGCCACGCACGCGACGGCGAGCATGGTCATGCGGCCGAGCGAATCGAAGGCGGCGATGCCGAGCGGCTTTCCGCCGAGGACGTTGTCGACGACGATCTTGAGCGGCCAGGGCTTTGCCAGCTCGAGGAAGCCGATCACCAGCACCTGCAGGACGGCGCTCGCGAACAGCCACCGGTGCGGCCGCAGCCGGCGCAGGATCTTCCCGACGACGGGGAGCGTTCCCGACATCAGTTTGACAGGGGGTTCGCTCGCGCGAACCCCCGCCGGAGTGCCCCCGTGCGTGCGGCGCCTGCGGCGCCGTGCTCCGATGGGCGTCGGCCGCTCACGCGGCCTCCCGTCGACTGTGGGTTCCTCACGGAACCCACCCGGGCCCCCGTGCGCACGGCGCCTGCGCCGCCGTGCTCCGATGGGCGTCGGCCGCTCACGCGGCCTCCCGTTCCGGTTCCTGCTGGTGGTCGCCGTTGAGGGGGCGGAGGGCGACGGAGTTGGCGGCGATGTCGAGGGTCTCGTTGATGATGCGCGCGAGCCGATACGTCTCGGCGATGATGACGCCCAGGTTGACGATGCCGAGCGCGGCGCCGATGCCCGCGATCTCCGGCGCGGCGAAGAGGACCCCCAGGACCGTCGCGATCGCAAAGCCCATCAGCACGAGCTGGGAGACGCGCGTGAGTCGCACCTCGCAGCGGGCGTTCAGCACCCGCTTCATGCCGCCGTGGTTCTCGGTCGCGACGCCGACCCGCGCCTTGGCCCAGATGCCGCGGTAGACCTCGAGGTCCCACGGGTTCCAGCCGGGATCGACGGCAATCAGGTACTTGCGCGGGATCAGGAAGTCCATGAGCGCGCCCAGGAGTGACTCCTTCTCGTGCCCCTGCTCGCTCCAGTAGCGGACGACGAAGGCCCGCCGCCGCCAGTCGATCTTCGCCGGCTGGCGGCGCCCGGCGGGGACGATCTGCTCGACGTCGGCGCGGACGCGCATGCGCCACAGGTAGCGCTGGACGCCGCGCACGACGGGGCCAAGATACGTGAGCACGGCAATGAGGCCGCGTGCGCCGAGGCCCGAGAAGCGGGGATCGATGCGCGCGCTCCAGGCCGTGCCGATCGACCAGGCGACGGAGATGCCGAGCGGAATCGCCGCGATAGGCAGGATCGACGGCGAGACGAGCCCCGCCAGGAAGAGCAGGATGCCGATCGCGTTCCACTCGAGCGTGAACGGCAGGTAGGAGAGCAGCGAGGACGGCGGCTCGTACATCGACTGGAAGAGCCCACGTCCGAAGGCGCCGAAATAGATGACCGGGCGGCGCGACAGCACCGCCGTCGTGAGCTCGCCGTAGATGCGACCCAGCCAGCGCGACTGGCCGAGCATGTTGAAGCGGTACGGATGCTTGAAGTAGAGCAGCGCCTCGGCCTTGCCGTAGCCCATCTGCTGCCGGAGGTATGCCTTCACCGTGTTGCGGCGGTAGTGCCAGACCGTCGCCGACGGGCTGAAGCCAACGGCGTAGCCGCGGTTCTGCAGGCGCCAGCAGAAGTCCACGTCGTCGCCGGCGGCCGCGAAGATCGGCTCGAAGCCCTGGATCTCCTGCATCACCTTCTTCGTGAAGGCCATGTTGCAGCCCGGGATGTGCTCGGCGACCTCGTCGTCGAGGAGCACGTGCGCGGGACCGCCCGGCGACACCGCGACCGCTGCCGGGACGAGGCTCGGCTCGGGCGGCGGATAGTTCGGGCCGCCGACCGCGACGTAGCCGTTGCGCAGGAACTTGTAGACGAGGAAGTAGAGCCAGTCCGGATCCGGCACGCAGTCCGAGTCCGTGTAGGCGATGATCTCGCCGGTCGCGGCCTCCATGCCGACGTTGCGCGCGATCGAGAGCCCCTTGTTCACCTGGTCGATCACCACCATCGGCGGCCCGTTCGGATCCGCGTCGTACGCCGCCTTGTGCTCGGCGGTGATCGCAGGCGTGCGATCGGTCGAGCCGTCGTTGACGACGATGACCTCGTAGTCCGGATAGTTGAGGTTCCGCAGCGATGCGAGGCATGCGTCCATCGTCCGCTCGGCGTTGTAGGCGCAGATGACGACCGACACCTTGGGCGGGCGCTCGAGCGGCGGCGGCAGCGGCGCATCGTACTGGGCCTGGACGGCGCCGAAGGCCGGCTTCGGGTTGCGCTCGACGTCGACCAGGCCGAACGCCCAGTCGGTGATCTGCGTGTTGTTCGTGTACCAGTCGTCGGTCCACGCGAAGATGGTGGTGCCGGCGACGCCGCTCTCGAACGCGGCGCGCACCATCCACGACAGCAGCTTCGCCTGCTCCTCCGCGCCCTCGCGGATGGAGTCGACGCCGAACTCGGACAGGACCAATGGCTTGTCGATCGCCAGGTTGTGGAGGCGCGAGATGTAGCGCCGGAAGTCGCCCTCGCGATGCAGGTAGACGTTGAAGCACAGGAAGTCGAGAAAGTCGCCGAGGTCGAGATACTCGGTCGACGGGAAGTTCGCGTACGAGATCAGCGTCGACGGGTTCGCCTGCTTCACCTCGTCGCCCAGGTCGCGCAGGAACGCCGCGACGCGATCGGCACCATGCCAGCGCACGATGTCGGGCGGGATCTCGTTGCCGAGGAGCAGCCCGAACAAGGCCGGATGCCCGCCCAGGGTCTCGGCCGCGGCCCGCACGATGCCGTGCGTCTCGCGCATGACGTCCTTGTCGTCGAGGAAGCACGTGTACTCGAGCCACGGGATCGTCACGAGCACGCGGAGGCGGTGCGCGGCGGCGTGATCGAGCAGCCAGCGTGGCGGCACCGTGAACGTGCGCACGACGTTCGCGCCCAGCTCGCGCATGAGCGCGAAGTCCCGATCGAGGACCGCCTCGCCCGGGAACGGGAAGCCGTGGCTCGCCGTGCCGAACGGGCCGTACGAGACGGCGCGCACGTAGAACTTCTGCGGCCCGATGAAGAAGAACTTGCCGCCTACGGTCGGCAGGACCCCGTCGATCGGCGGAGCGGGATCCCGCTCCGGCATGGGACGCAGCATGGCATCGAGCATAGACGAGGTGCCGAAAGGGTGAAGATAAACGACGTCGAGCGGCCCCACAACAAGCGGCGGCAGCCGCGGTTACGACCGCGCCTCGGTTGACGACCGGGCCGGTCGGTGAGGTAGGACGGGCTCGTGCCGAGCACGTCGGGAGCGTGGCGCGTCGAGGATCTCCCCCCGCTTCTGGAGATGCTCTTTGCCGCCTCGTCGCTCGGCATCGCGCTCTTCGACCGCGACCTGCGGTGCGCCTACGTGAACGAGGTGCTCGCATCGGCCGGCGGCCGCACCGTCGACGACTGCCGGGGGCACACCTTCGACGAAGTCCTGCCCGCGATCGGCGCCGTTGCCGTGCCCGGCCTGCGGCGGGTGCTCGACACCGGGACCCCGCTTCTCGACCGGCGCTTCACCGACGGCACGCGGCACTGGCTGGTGAGCCACTATCCCATCCGCACGCGAACCGGATCGCTGCTAGGCGTCGGATCGGTCTGCCGCGAGGAGACCGAGCGCAAGCGCGTCGAACGCCTCCACGAGGAACGCGAGCAGCGGTACGGCGCACTCATCGACATGTGCCCCGACGCGATCGTCGAGATCGAGGACCAGCGGGTGTCGTTCGTGAACCGGGCGGCCGTCGATCTGATCGGCGCGGCCAGCGCCGAGGATCTGATCGGCCGCTCGCCATGGCAGTTCCTCCATGTCGAGGACCTCATGCGGGCGCAGACGCGCTTCGTGGCGGCCATGGAGCGCGGGCAGCGCTTTCCCTACCCGTTCGGCGCCCGCATGAAGCGGCTCGACGGCCGCGAGATCCTGGTGAACGTCCGTGGCGCCGTCTACGACCGCTCGGGGCGCGCGGCCGTGCAGGCGGTGCTGCACGACGTCACCAGCCAGAAGGCGGCCGAGCAGGAACGCGAGGAGCTCATCAAGGCGCTCGCGATGGAGCGTGAGCTGCTGCGGACCGTGCTGAGCCAGCTCCCGGTCGGCGTCGTGGTGATCGACGCTGCCACCGACCGTCTCGTGCTCGCCAATCCGGCGGCCGACCACATCTGGGGTCGACGACTCGGGCAGCGATCGCTCGCCGAGCCGGCGCCCGGACGCCCGAACTGGTCGCTATTCGCCTCGCTGCGCGAGGGGCTCCCGTCCGGCGAGATCGAGGCCGAGGTGCAATGCGGCGACGGCGAGACGCGCGTCCTGCGGGGCGGCTCCGTTCCCATCCGCAACGCCGACGGCGCGGTCGTGAACGCCGTCGCGACCTTCCGCGACGTGACCGACGAGCGCCGGTCCGAGGACGCCCTGCGCCGCGCCCACGACGAGCTGGAGCAGCGGGTCGCGGAGCGGACCGCGAGTCTCGCGGAGGCCTACGAGCAGCTGCAGCACGAGGTGACCGAGCGCGAGCAGGCCGAGCGGCAGCTCCGGACCGCGGAGCGTCTGGCGTCGATCGGAACCTTCGCCGCCGGCATCGCGCATGAGATCAACAATCCCCTGGCGGCGATCCTCGCGACCGCGGAGCTGGCGCGCGCCCTCAACGCCGAAGGCGCTCCACCGGTCCAGGTCGACGCCTCGCTCGCCCGCATCGTCGCGGAGGCGCGACGCGGCGGCGAGATCGTGAAGGGCATCCTGCGCTTCGCGCGCGAAGAGGAGGCCGAGCGCTGGCTCGTCGACGTCAACGGCGTCGTGCGCGGCGTGTGCGGCCTCGTCCGCGAACGCAGCGTTCCCGCGGGCTGTCTCGTGCGCACGCGCCTGGCACGCCGGCTGCCCCGCATCGGCATGAAGCCCTCCGAGCTGGAGCAGGTTCTCATGAACTTGATCCAGAACGCGGCCCAGGCCGGCGCGTCGTCGATCGTCGTACAGACGGGCTCTTCGGGAGGACGCGTCACCCTCCGCGTCCGCGACAACGGGCGCGGCATCGCCCGCAAGCACGTGGATCGGATCTTCGATCCCTTCTTCACGACCCGCCACCGCGACGGCGGCACGGGCCTCGGGCTCAGCATCGTGCACGGGATCGTCACACGCTACTCCGGGTCGGTGAACGTGCACACGCGAGAGGGCCGCGGCACCACGTTCACCGTCGAGCTGCCGATCGACACGGCCGTGATCGAAGGCATTCGCGCCGCGGAGTGACGCGGCCGCTGGCCCGGGAAGCCGACGGTCGAGGGGGTCCTGACGCAGAGCCGTTGTGCCTTCGGACGGCACGCTGTCTAGCCCCCTGTCAAAGGTACTTGCAGTCCAGGTGAGCATGGGACTATGCCTCTCACTTGTCATTATGCTCTCCACGGACGCCACGCCGACGGTCAGAGGGCGAGGGCGGAAAGAGGTGACGGCCATGACCATGCGACGGCTCGCGATCTTGGTGTTCGGGGTCCTGCTCGCGGCGGTGGCAGGAGCGACCGCGGAGGCGGCTTCGATCACGGTCGATGCGACGGTGTTGAGCGCGCCGTTCTTCGTCGTCGACGGCAGCGGTGCCATTACCAACGGGTCGCCGACGGTCCTCGACTTGACGGTGGGCCCCCACACGTTCGACCCCGGGCCATTGGGCTTCGCCTTCGACGTCACGGTGCTGGGCACCGTGGATTTTGACTCGTCGCTGGACGCCTACGTCAGCGGACGCGGCACGAGCACGCTCACGGTGACCGGATTCGCCATCGCGGTCGATGCGACCGCGATGACGGCTCCCTCATTCAACATCGAGCGGGGCAATGTGGCGCCATTGACGTCCACGGCGACCGTCGCGACCGTGCATCTGCTGCCGGGAGCATACGGGGAGTTCAATTGCGGCGCGGGCAGCGAGTCCACGAGCTTCCCTTTCACCGTGACCACGGCGGGGTTGCTGGACCTCAACCCTTCGCTGGACGCCTACGTGAGCGGCCGCGGGACGAGCACCCTCACGGTGACGGGTTTCCCCATCACGGTGGATGCAACCGCGATGACGGCGCCCACGTTCAACATCAACAGGGGCAATGCATCGCCCCTGCTCCCGACGGCAGTCGTGACGACGCTACACCTGCTGCCGGGCCTCTACGGTGAATTCAACTGCGGG
>DATJZY010000056.1 GCA_035577985.1 Candidatus Eisenbacteria bacterium | reverse complement strand
CGTCGCCGAACTGTCCTCATCGACTGCGCGCACCCGACCATGCGTCGCCCCACTTCCATACGTGGGAGGTGATCAACGCTCGATCAACCGCCTCTACCGAGACTTGACCTGCCGTTCATCCTAGTGGAGCCCTCGCCGCCCGCCCCGCGCTCCCGGCTCCGCCTTCACCACCTCACGCCCCAGGCACCCAGTTGCCATGGAAGCCGTAGGGGACGCGGTGCGGGAGCTTCACCTTGGCGATCGGCTTGCCGGCGATGTTGCGGGCATCGAGGACGTAGAAGTCGCTCGTGTCGCGACTCTGATCGTAGACGAGGACGATGACCCAGCCGTCGTCCTCGGCGCTCGTGGCCGTGCGAGGGACGAAGAGCGGCTCGCCGGCGCCGCTGCCGGGCCCGAAGTCGCGCGTCTCGGTCGTGCCGCGCTCGAGGTCGTAACGGCGGACGGCCGACCACGCGGGCATGCCGCTCTCGCCCGCCACCGGTGCGACGGCCGCGTAGCCGTAGCGGTGCTTGCGACCGAGGCGGCGCTCGTCGGCGCGCGGGAACTCGCACGACACGTCGTCGAGCGGTACGGACTTCACGCCGCCGCCCGCGAGGTCGAGCGTCCAACGGTGCATGTGCGCCGCGCTGTCGCCTTCCCACTCGGGCTTGCGGGCGGATTTCGGGCTCATGAACACGAGCTTGTTGTAGCGCGCGACGTCGAGGACGATCTTTCCGTTCTCGCCGTACGCGTTGAGCGGATGGAACACGTACGAGGCGTCGGTCTCGAACCACTTCACGTCGCGATTGCCGCCGCTGCGGGGCATGACGCCGAGGCGCGTGCCGCGCTCGGGCTCCCACGAGAAGGCGCCGCCGCGCTCCTTCACGTTCTCGAAGCTGAAGACGAGCGGGCACAGGATGAAGATGACGTGGTCCTTCGTCACCGCGAAGTCGTGGATCATCGACGGCCAGGCGAGATCGATCGGCTCGCTGCGCACGAGCGCGCCGCTGCGGTCGGCCACGTGGTAGACGAGGTAGGGCGGAAACGGCGAGTACCCGAAGAAGAGCATCTCGCCCGTCTCGGGGTCCATCTTCGGGTGGGCCGTCATCGCGGTGCCGAGCCTGCCGCCGAAGTCCCACTCGCCGAGCGTCTCGAGCGTGCACGGCGCCATCTGCGTCGGCAGCGCGGCCTCCATGAGCGCGAGCAGCTTGCCGCCGTGCCAGACGATGTTCGTGTTGGCGGTGTTCTTGAAACGCGGCGCCTCGGTCGGCGTGATCTCGAGGAGCCCCCGGAACGTCGCCTTCCCCGCCGCCCGCTCCTCGGCGAGCCCGGCGCTCTTCACCCACCGGTTCCGATACGACGCGCGACCGTCGCGCAGCGTGATCGCGTGGATCATCCCGTCGCCGTCGAACCAGTGGTAGCGCCCGAGCGGCTCGTACGCAGCGTTGGGACCGTTGCGGTAGAACGTTCCTTCGAGATCGCGCGGCAGCTCGCCCTCGATCTCGAGGAACGGCGCGTCGCCTTCCTCGCGCCAGGGCGCGTAGTTCCCCTGCAGGAAGGGATTGACATCCGATTCGGGCGTCATCGTGAGCCTCCTTTTCGCGCCCGCCGGGGCGCGGCATCCGATATGGTGAGCTGCGTGACGAGCGCGTCGCGGACGTGGTGCACGGCCGGGGCCTCGCGCGCGATGAAGCCGGCGATGACGAGCATGGTCACGCCGTGCACGGCGGCCCAGAAGGCGGGCGCCGCGTCGGCGACGGGAAGGCGCAGGCGACCTGCGGCCCGGATGGCTTCGACGAGGTGCTCCAGGCGCGCGTACGACGCGATCCCCGAGGGGGTCGGCTTCGGCAGCCGGCGCTCGAAGAGCAGCCGGTAGTGGGCGGGGTGCGCCACGCCGTACGCGACGTAGCGATCGAACGCCCACGCGAGCGCCTCGACCGGATCGGCCGGCATCGGACCGCTCGCGATCGCGCGATCGAACTCGGCGAAGCAGGCGTCGACCACCTCGGCGACGAGGCCATCCTTGTCGCCGAAGTGGTGGTAGATGGTAGGCGCGGTCACCCCGACCTGCGCGCAGAGCTCGCGGATCGAGAGCGCGTCCTCCCCGCCACGGGCGAGGATCGTCTCGGCGGCGGCGAGGATCGCGTCGCGCGTCGACCCCGCGGGGGCCTCCCTGTGCCGGATCGCCACGGTCCGCTCCGCCATCGCCGCGGCTATAGCGGCGCTATACGGGCGACGCAAGGGGGGTCCTTTAACTTTTTGAGAGGGCCCCGCCGTCTGTTCCGTCGAACGCAGGCCCACTGACGGGCCGCGCCAACCCAAAGGAGAACTGACCGATGCGTACCCTCACCGCCCTCGCCCTCGCGACCGCCATGGTCTTCTCGGTCGCCGCCGCCAACGCGACGACGACGACGACCACGAAGAAGCATCACGGCAAGAAGCACAAGAGCTCGCAGGGTCAGAAAGAGGCGAAGGCGCCCAAGGCCGACAGCAAGGCGCCCGCTCCGGCCAAGTAACACGCTCTGTCCGGTTCGCTTCGGTCGTCCGCGCTCGTCGCCCGTGGTAGTCGTGCGCCGAGCGTGGACGATGCAGCCCTCGTCGCTCGCGCCCTCGCAGGGGACGAGCAGGCCTTCGAGACGCTCGTCGAGCGTCATCAGCGTACGATCCATGCCGTCGCCGAGCGCGTCTTGCGCGACCACGACGCCGCGGACGAGGCCACGCAGCGTACCTTCGTCCGCGCCTTCGAGCGGTTGCGATCGTTTCGAGGCGAGGCGAGCTTCGCCACCTGGCTCCACCGCATCGCCATGAATCAATGTCGTGACATCCTGCGCGCCGAGCGGCGCCACGTCGCGCTCGAGAGCGTGCCTGAAGAGCGCCTCGGGGTGGCCACCGAGCCCGGCGACGTGCAGCTGGGCGCGCGGCTGCGGCGCCTGATTGCGGATCTCCCGCCGCGCCAGCGCAGCGTGCTGTCGCTCCGGATCTTCTCCGACCTGCCATTCGCGGAGATCGCCCGCGCCGAGGGGATCACCGAGAACTCCGCCAAGGTGAGCTTCCACCATGCCGTCCGCCGTCTCCAGCAATGGCTCGGAAGGAGAACCCCATGACGATCCCCTGGATGCGCTGGACGTGTCGCCGGCTGCGCCCCGCCCTGGTGGATGCGGCGATGGGAACGCTGCCGCTGGGCGAGCGTGGCCGGGTCGAAGACCACATCGCGCGCTGCGCCTTCTGCCGCAACGACCTCGCGTCGATGCGGCACGTGTCGATCGGTCTCTCCGCGCCGGCCGCATCCACGCCGGGCGAGGACTTCTGGCGGCGCCAGCGCCAGGCCATCATGCGGCAGGTCCGGACCGCACCGGCGCCCGCGAAGGTGGCGGCGCGCTGGGGGTCTCTGCGGGTCGCCGGGGCCGTCGCCACCGTCGTGCTCGCCTTGCTGGTGACGCGCACGGTGTTCCCGCCGAGCCCCCCGCCCCTGTCACGCTCGATCGACCATCTGGACGACGAGGCGCTGCTGCACCTGCACGACCTGCTCCCGGCGATCGCACCGGCGAGCACGATCTACGACGCCGACAGCGACCTGCTCTCGGTCCACGATCTCGGTGACGAGGAGCTCGACCGCCTCGCCGAGCTCCTGGGAGAGCAGTCGTGACGACGCGCTGTCTCGGCGTCGTCGCCCTGGCCGCCCTGCTCGCTCTCGGGCTGCGCGCCTCCTCCGCCGGCGCCGACGTCTCGCCCGAGCGCGATCGCGCGCGCACGTACCTCATGCTCCGCGTCGTGGACGCGCTCGGGCTCTCCGACACGAAGGCGCTCCAGATGCGCGACATCCTGCGCCGCGCCGACGAGCGACGCGTCGAGCTGTCGCAGAAGCGCGACACGCTCGAAGCCCAGCTCCGCACCGCGCTCACGAAGTCGCCGCCCGACGAGGCCGCCCTGTCGCGTCTCGTGGCGGACGCGCACACCGTGCAGCGGGAGCTCGCGACGCTGCCCGAGCACACGTTCAGCGAAGCGCAGAAGATCCTTTCCGTCGAGCAGCAGGCGAAGCTGCTCCTCTTCCGTCGCGATCTGCAGGGCGAGGTGCGCCAGGCGCTCCGGCGAAGGGCCGCGCCGCCGGCGCACCCGACCAAGACGCACTGAGCCGCGGGCCCGCTACCCGCGCGCGTCGGCCGGCCGGGCGTCCTTCAGCAGCTCGCCCGCGGCGTCCCGATCGACGACCCACGTCACGCGGTCGGACGGCCGCAGGAGCGCGGCCGGTCCCGCCCCGTCGCGGAGCGCGCGAGCGACGGCGCCGGCCGTCTGCGGACCGACGGCCGTCACAATCGCACGTCCGGCGCGCGCTAGCGTCACCGGTGTCAGCGAGACGAGCGCAGGATCCCCCGCCACGACGGCGACCGGCGTCGTGGCCGTCAACGCGGCGGCATCGGACGCGAGCGCGCCGAGCGACCCGTCCGCACCGATCGCGAGCAGGACGAGGTCGAATGCGACGGCGTCCCCTGCCACGGCGCGCAGCGCCTCGGCGTAGCGCGCGGCGATCTCCTCCGGCGAGTCGCCCTCGATCGACGGCGCGTGGATCTTCGCCGCGGCGACGCCACGCGGCACGAACAGGCTGTCGCGCGCGATCTTCGCGTGGCCGAGCGGATCCTGCGCGCTCGCACAGCGTTCGTCGGCGAGGCACCACTCGACCCGCGACCACGGGAGATCGCCTCGCCCCGCGAGCGCGACCATGAGGCCACGCCCGGCGCGGCCGCTGCCCAGGGCGACCACGGCGCGACCGTCGCCGGCTGCGGCGCGAACGTGCTCCGCCGCCAGCGCAGCCGCGGCGTCGAGCGCGTCCGCGTCGGTCGGGTACACCTCGATCTGCATCGCGCGTTGCATAGCGGATCGCCGGGGTGTAGCGCGAGCGCGGTGGCCGTCGTCGTGCTGTCGATCGCAGGCTCGGACCCGAGCGGTGGCGCCGGAATCCAGGCGGACCTGAAGACGTTCCACGCTTGTGGGGTCTACGGCGCGGCCGTCGTGACGAGCCTCACCGTCCAGAACACGGTCGGCGTGCGCGACCGCCGCGACGTCGAGCCCGCGTTCGTCGCGGCGCAGCTCGCCGCCGTCCTCGACGACCTTCCGGTCGCGGCGGCCAAGACCGGCATGCTGCCGAACGCCGGCGTGGTGGCTGCGGTCGCGGAGGTCCTGCGAGCGCGGCCGATCCCGGCCCTGATCGTCGATCCGGTCCTGGTCGCGACCTCGGGCGACACGCTCGCCGATGCTTCGACGCTGGACGCGCTGCGCGACCGCCTCGTGCCGATCGCGAGCGTGGTGACGCCGAACCTCCGCGAGGCCGAGGCATTGACGGGTCGTCCCGTTCGCACGCGTGCCGAGATGCGCGAGGCGGCAAGGGCTCTGGTGGCGATGGGCGCACGGGCCGCGCTCGTGAAGGGCGGCCACCTTTCCGATCGCGCGTACGACGTGCTCGCGATCGGCGACACGATCCACGAGCTCGACGCTCCCCGCATCGACGTCGGTGCGACGCACGGCACCGGGTGCACGCTCTCCGCGGCGACGGCGGCGGGTCTCGCCTCGGGGCTTTCGCTCGTGGACGCCGTGAAGCGCGCCAAGACGTACGTCACGCGCGCGCTGGCGGCCTCGACGCCGCTCGGCCACGGGAGCCGCGCGCTAGACCATCGGGTTCGACCGGACGACGCGTGAGCTCGAATGTCCCAAGCGTCTCGCAAGCCTTCTCGACGGCTTCTCGGGCAACCGTGTTGACAAGGGACGAGCGGGTCGGAAGCATCTAGCCATGGCCGACGGCGAGGCCTCCATCGCCCCCACGCTCCTGGTCGCAATGCCGCAGCTGCGCGACCCGAACTTCTCGCGCTCCGTCGTCCTTCTGTGCGAGCACGGGCCGAAGGGCGCGATGGGCTTCGTCGTCAACCGGCCGACCGAAACGCGCGCGGCCGAGGCCGTCGCCTTGAATCCGCCTCTGTCGGGCGACAGCGGGATGCGCCTGTGGAGTGGCGGTCCCGTCGAGCAGCACCGGGGCTTCCTGCTCCTCGGGGCGGATCCAGGCGGCGGCGACACCGAGCAGATCGGTGACGGCTTCCATCTGACCGCGTCGCTCGGGATCCTTCGCACGTTGCTCGAGGCGCAGCCCGACCAGATAGAGCACACACGCGCCCGCCTGCTCCTCGGCTATGCCGGCTGGGGGCCCGGCCAGCTCGATTCCGAGCTGGCGGAATCGGCGTGGCTCACGGCGCCGCCCGATCCCGACCTCGTCTTCGCCACGCCCGCCGACGAGATGTGGGAAGCCGCGATCCGCTCGCTCGGCGTCGACCCGATGTCGCTCGCGCTCGGACCAGGCGTCCAGTAGCCGACCCGAGACTCCGTGTCTGGGGTCGGACCCTAGAGCGGGGCGCGTTCGGCGCTGCCGGTGGCTTCGGCCTCGAGGTTCTTGCGGGCCCACGCGACGACGCGCTCGCGCATGCGGCTCTTCGCGACCGCGTAGGCGCCCAGGTCGAGGCCGGAGAGACGGCTCGCGGCCTGGCGTGCGGTCGCGACGACGCTCTCGGTGGGCGACACGATGCCGTCGACGAGCTCGCGTCCGAGCGCCTCCTCGGGCGTGTACGCCCGCGCGTGCATGATGGCTTCGGTGTGCCAGCGCGGCGGGATCGCGGTAGTGGCGATCGCGAGCGCCCAGGTCGGCAGCGGGAGCGCGATCGCAACCTCGTTCACGTGGAGCCGGTATGGCCCCTCGGCGAAGTAGCGCAGGTCACACGCGAACGAGAGGAAGGCGCCGCCGGCGATCGCGTGCCCGGTCACGGCCGCGACCGTGGGGATCGGGAACGTGAACACGCGCAGCATGATGCCGCCGAAGGCGAGCATCGTCCGCTTGAACTCGTCCGGCGGCAGCGTCGGCAGCAGCTTCAGGTTGAGGCCGGCCGAGAAGTAGCCCGGCCGCCCCGCGATCACGACGGCGGCCGGCCGCTCGTGCTCGGCCCGATCGAGCGCCGCGCCGAGCGCTTCGAAGAACGGCAACGCCATCGCGTTCACCTTGCCGTCGTCGAGGGTGATGGTCGCAACGCCGTCCGTGGACTCGTAGGTGACACTCATCGCGGCCTCCCCTGGGCTGGGATGTCAGGCAGCCGGTCTGGGTGTCGCGCGGGCGACGAGCCGACGCAACCGGGCGAGGAGGTTGCGGAGGCCCGCCCCGACCCCCATCGCCCCGAGATCGTCGAACAGCGAGTAGGCGACCGGTGTGATGAGGAGCGTGATCAGGAGCGAGAGGAGCTGGCCGCCGACGATGACCCGCGCGATCGAGCTGCGCGACCCCGACCCGGGCCCCTGCCCGAGCGCGATCGGGATCATGCCCAGGACCAGCATGACCGTGGTCATGAGGATGGGGCGCAGACGCACGCGGTTCGCGCGCAGGATCGCCTCGTCGCGGGGCACGCCCTGGGCGCGCAGCGTGTTCGTGTAGTCGACCTGGAGGATGCCGTTCTTCTTCACGACGCCGAGGAGCATGAAGAGCCCCAGGGTGCTGTAGATGTTGAGCGGCTCCTGCAGGATCACGAGCGAGAAGATGGCGCACGGGATCACGAGCGGCAGGGCGAGCAGGATCGTGATCGGGTGCAGGAAGCTCTCGAACTGCGCGCCCAGCACCATGTACATGAACAGGAACGACAGCCCGAAGGCGATCCCGAAGTTGCGCGTGCTCTCCTCGAGGCCCTTGGCCCGGCCGGCCCACTGGATGTTGTAGAGCGCCGGCATGTCGAGCGACTTCGCGACCCGCTCGGTGTGTGCGATCGCGTCGCCGAGCGGCAGGGTCGGGAGCAGGTTCCCGAGGATGGTGATCGAGCGCTGGCGGTCGATGCGATCGATCTGCGCCGGGCCGACCTCCTCGCGCAGGTGGATCAGGTTCCCGAGGCGTACGAGCTGGCCGGAGCGCGACTGGACGGTCAGGTCCGCGATGTCCTCGGCCGTGCGGCGCTTGCCCGCCTCGGCGCGCAGCCAGATGTCGTACTGCTGATCCGCCTCCTTGAACTTCGAGACGGGCTGACCCGCGATGAAGGTCTGCACGGTCGCCGCGATGTCCTGCACGTTGACGCCCTGGTCGGACGCCTTCTCGCGGTCGATCAAGAGCCGCAGCTCGGGCTTGCGGACGGCGAGGCTGGTGTCGACGTCGACCAGGCCGGGCAGCGACCGCATGCCGGCGACCAGGCTATCGGCGTACCCCTGGAGCTTGGCCAGATCCGGGCCACGGAGGTTCAGCTCGACCTCGGCGATGCGCGAGCCGCCGCTCGCGAGCGGGTTGATGCCCTGCACGCTCGTGCGCAGGTCCGGGTAGTCGGTGAGGATCTTGCGCGTGTCGTCCATGATCGCGAACTGGGAGAACTTGCGATCGCGGAGGTCCTGGAGCTGCACGTAGATCGACCCGGAGGTCACGTCGCCCTCGCCCGCCTTCACGCGTCCGGTCTGATCGCCGATGGTCGACAGCACGTTCGTCACGCCACGGAGACCCCAGAGGCGGTGCTCGATCTCATCGAACACGCGGGACGTCTCGGCGAGCGTGAACCCGCCCGGCGTCCGGATCGAGATCTCGAACTCGCTCTGGTCGTCCTGGGGCAGGAACGTCTTCCCGACCACCTTCATGAGCGGCACGGTCGTGAAGACGAGCACGACCGCCGCCACGACGACCATCCAGCGGTGCCCGAGCGACCACGCGAGCAGCCGCGTGTACCCGCTCTCGATCCGGCGATAGAGCCGGCCGCCGTGCGCCTTCTCGGCCGGCCGGCGCTGGAGCACGCGTGCCGACAGCGCCGGCGTGAGCGTGAAGGAGATGACGAGGGAGACGAGGATCGCGACCGCGGTCGTGAGGCCGAAGCTGTGGAAGAAGCGCCCGACGCGGCCCTCCATGAAGGCGACCGGCAGGAAGATGATGACGAGCGAGAGCGTCGTCGCCAGGACGGCGAGCGCGATCTCGGCCGTGCCGTTCGACGCCGCGACCTTCGGCGTCTCGCCCTCGTCCTGGATGCGCCGGAAGATGTTCTCGAGCACGACGACGGCGTCGTCGATCACGATGCCGACCGCGAGCACGAGCCCGAGCATCGTGAGGTTGTTCAGGGTGAACCCCATGTAGCGCATGAACGTGAAGGTCGAGATGATCGAGGTGGGGATCGCGAGCCCGGCGACGAGCGTGCTCCGCCAGTCGCGCATGAACAGCATGACCGTGAACGCGACCAGCACCGCGCCGAGCCACATGTGTTCGGTCACCGTCTCGATCGACGCTTTGATGAAGCGCGACTGGTCGCGGATGACGCGCATCTGCACGTCCTCGGGCAGCACGGACTGGAGCTGGGCCAGATGCGCCTTCACGCGATCGATCACCTCGACGGTGTTCACGCCCGACTGCTTGCGAACGATGAGTTGCACGGCGTTCTCGCCGTTCAGACGCGACAGGGCGCGCGGCTCGACGACGCCGTCCTCGGCGTGTCCCACGTCGCGCACGTAGAGCGGCCGGTCGCTCGCGTGCCCGATGATGAGGTCGTCGAAGTCGCGCACCTCCTCGATGCGCCCCATCGTCCGCACGATGAGCTCGCGGCGCGTCTGGTCGATGCGGCCGCCGGGAAGCTCGACGTTCTGCTGCGCCACGGCCTGCCGCACCTGGCCGATCGAGAGCCCCTGCGCCGTCAGGCGGTCGGGATCGACGTAGATGTTGATCGCGCGCTCCTGGCCGCCGATGATGAGCACCTGGCCGACGCCCGGGAGCGTCTCGATGACCTCCTTCACCTGGCGGCGCGCGAGCTCGGTCACCTCGCGCAGGCTCCGGCGTCCGGACACGGCGACGGACATGACGGGCGCCGCGTCGACGTCGAACTTGTCGATGACGGGCGGATCGGTCCCGGCGGGGAGCTGCGACAGCACGGCCGAGACCTTGTCGCGGACGTCCTGCGCCGCCACCTCGCGGGACTTCTCCAGGACGAAGTTGACGATCACGAACGACACGCCCTCGCGCGTCGTGCTCTGCAGCGTGTCGATGCCGTCGATCGTGTTGACTGCTTCCTCGACGACCTTCGTGACACCCGTCTCCATCTCCTCGACGCCCGCGCCCTTGAGCGTCGTCGTGATGGTGATGATCGGGAAGTCGATGTTGGGGAAGAGATCGAGGCCGAGGCTTCGGTAGCTGAACAGGCCGAGGATGACGAACGCCCCGACCAGCATGGTCGCGAAGACGGGGCGACGGATGAAGACGTCGGCGAAGCGCATCAGGCGCCCGGGGGCGCGTCGGCGCGCACCTGCACGACGGTCCCGTCGGCGAGCTTCGAGAGGCCGCTGGTCGCGACCTGGATGCCCTTCGTCACGCCCTGCGTGATCTCGACCCAGCCGTCGCCGAGGTCGACGCCGAGGGTCACCTCGCGCTCGTGCGCGACGCCGTCCTCGACCACGAAGATCTTGGTGACGCCCGCGAACGACGTGACCGCGCTGCGCGGCACCGCGACGGCACGTTCATCGCGCCGGACGATGATCTCGGCACGCCCGAAGAAGCCCGGCCGCACGCGATGGTCCGTGTTCGGCACCAACGCCTCGAAGGCGAGCGAGCGCGCCTGCGGATTCGAAGCGGACCCGACGCGCGAGACGCGCCCCTGGAAGGCCTCGCCGGGGTACGCGTCCACGCTGACGCGCACCTGCTGCTCGGCCTCGACCGCCGGCACGTCGCGCTCGGGGATCTCGCCACGGAACTTCAGCGGATCGTCCTGCACCAAGCGGAAGACCGTGGTGCCGGGCCGCACGTAGTTGCCGGCGTCGACGAGCCGCGCCGCGATCGAGCCGTCGAAGGGGGCGCGGATGGTGGCGCGCTCGACCTCGATGCGGAGCTGCTCGCGGCGCGCCTTCGCGACGGCGAGTGCCGTCCGCACCTGCTCGTACTCCTGCGCCGAAATGATCTTGTCGTCCTTCAACGGACGACCCCGGGCCTCGTCGGCCAGCGCTTTCTCGTAGCTGGCCTCGGCCTCGCCGAGCCGCGCCTCGAGCACGTCGCTGCGGACGCGCGCCAGGACCTGGTCCTTCACGACGCGATCACCGAGGTCGGCCTCGATGCCGGTCACCTGACCCTCGACCTCGGCCGCCACCTCGGCCTGCATGTTGGCGGTGAGCGTGCCGACGACCGAGATGGTGCGCTCGACCATGCGCGTCGCGACCGGCGCGGTCGTGATCGTGACCGGCTCGGGCTTGGTCGCGCCCGCGGTGCCTTCGGCTTCGGAGCGGCTGCCGCACCCGGCGCCGCCCAGGGCGGCGAGGAGCGCGAGACCGACCAGCAGGCGCGTCACGCGGCCCCCCGCTGCGCCACCCGCGCGCGGCCGATGCCGTGCAGGAACGTCGAGACGAGGCGCGTCGCGACCGCGTCGGGGCGATCGCCCGGGGCGTGCTCGAGGATCGCGGCCCGCGCCATGCCGAGGAGGAACGCGGCCGCCAGGTGCCGCTCCGACGCGCCGCCGGCCAGGCGGTGGCGCGCGAGGACGTCTTCGACCGCGCGCACGACGCGCTCGCGGCGGAGCTTCGCGCGACGGCCGTTCAAGGCCTCGTAGCGCTGGATGATGGTGAGCAGGTGCTGGCGCTTCCAGAAGAAGCGGAGCACGACGAGGACGATGTCGCGCAGCGCGTCCTCGGCCGACGGCCCGGCTCCGGCGGCGGTCTCGATGTCCGTCCAGATGCCGTCGAGGCTGCCCTCGAGGGCGGCGCGGTGGAGATCGTCTTTGGTGGGGAAGTAGAGGTAGACGGTCCCCTTCCCGACCCCGGCGCGCTCGGCGACGTCGCTCACCTGCACGCGGTGGAAATCGCGCTCGGCGAACACGGTCGCCGCGGCGGAGAGGATCCGCTGTCGCTTGTCGTCACGCGCCATTATGACTGGGGGGTCAGTTTCCAGAACTGACCGGTCAGTTCTGTGCTACCAGCCCGGCCCGTCTAAGGGAAGCGGGGGCGGGTCGCCAGCCACATGGCGGCTGCGAGGGCGCCCGCGCCCGACACGACGAGGGTCGGCTGCGGGCCGATCGCCCGGGCGAGCGAGCCCAGGGCGAGCGCCCCGAACGGCGCCGCGCCCGCGAACATCATCGTGTGGATCCCCATAACGCGGCCGCGGTAGGGATCCTCGGTCAGCGTCTGCACGAGCACGTTGGTCGTGGCGGTGTAGCGGAGCATGCCGAAGCCGGCGACGAGCTGTCCGACGAGCGCCATCGGGTAGCTCGGGCTCGCCGCGACGACGAGGAGGCCCGTCGCCATGCCCCACAGGCCGAGGAGCAGGTTGCGGCGCTGCTCGACGGCCGAGTACGTGCGGGAGGCGAGCCGGAGCGCGGTGATGACGGCGCCGACGCCGTAGGCCGTGAGGAGCACTCCGAAGCCGCGCGCGCCCCGCCCGAACACGCGCTCGGCGAGCGACGGCATCAGGACGTTCGACTGGAGGGCGAGCGCCGAGACGAGCCCCAGCGTGCCGAGGAGGCTCGCCAACACCGGGCGATGTCGCACGTAGGCGAGCCCCGAGCGAAGGCCCGACGCTCGCCCCGCGCCGGCCCGTGGCCTCGCGGCGGGCAGGTGCATCCCGAGGAGCGCCCACAGCGCGGCGAGGTAGCTGACGCCGTTCAGGAAGAAGCACGGGGCCTCGCCCGCCACCGCGACCAGGACCCCGGCCAGCGCCGGCCCCACGACCCGGGCGGTGTTGAACACCGATGCGTTGAGCGCGATCGCGCTCGGCAGGTCCTCGAGCCCCACCATCTCCACCATGAACGACTGCCGCGTCGGGAGGTCGAAGGAGCCGATCACGCCCATGCAGAAGGCCATCCCGGCGACGATCGGGACGGTCGCGACCTCGGTCCAGACGACGAGACCCTGGACGACCGCGAGCAGCATCGCGAGCGTCTGCGTCGCCAGGATGAGGCGGTACTTGCTCACGCGGTCGGCGACGACGCCGGCCACCGGCGAGAAGAGGAGCACGGGCAGATAGCCCACGAACGCCACCGTCCCGAGCGCGAGCTCGGAGCCCGAGAGCCGGAAGACGAGCCAGCCCTGCGCCACGCTCTGCATCCAGAACCCCGCGAGCGAGATCGTCTGGCCGACGGCGTAGCGCCGGAAGTTCCGGTGCCGGAGGGCCGGGAAGCTGGATGTCAGCCGGCCGCGCGCCACGGCGCCGCGAGCGCGTCCAGGTGGGCGATGCGGCTCCCGCACGTGTGCTCGAGCACGCGCGCGCGCTTCAAGTACAGGTGCGCGTCCGACTCCCAGGTGTAGCCCATGCCGCCGTGGTTCTGGACGTTGTCCGTGGCGTTCTGGATCGCGGCATCGGTCGCGAGCGCCTTCGCGCTGTGCACGTGGAAGTCGGCGTCGGCCTCGCCCTCCTCGACCGCGACCGACGCGTAGACGACGACCGCGCGCGCCACCTCGGCGCGCACGGCCATGTCGGCGCAGCGGTGCTTGATCGCCTGGAAGGTGCCGATCGGTTTTCCGAACTGCTGGCGGACCTTACCGTACTCGACCGACATCTCGAGCGTGCGCTCGGCCACGCCGACCGCCTCGGCCGCCGTCAGCACCGTCGCCATGCGACGGAGGGCCGCGGCGTGGGCGCCGATCATCTCGGCCTCGGCGCCGCGGGCGGTGAGCGTGCCGAGGCGCCGGGTCGGATCCATGCTGAGCTCGACGGCGACGGTGAAGCCGCGCGCCCGGGCCGCAGCGAATCGCACGTCCTTCGATCCGACGACGAGCACGTGGTCGGCGACGCCGAGGTCGGCGACGCCCGAGATGGTGCCGTCGAGGGTCGTGCCCGTGCCGAGGGCGTCGGCCGGGTCGTCGACCAGCGCGACCGGCTGCGTCCCCGTGAGCACGCCGTCGAGCGTGCTCTTCAACGTCTCGGCCTTCGACAGGGCCTTGGCCGCCAGCGTCGACCCGAGCCACGGTCCCGGCGCGAGGGCGCGCCCGAGCTCCGTGAAGAGGATCATCGCCTCGGGCAGCCCGTATCCCGCGCCGCCCACTGCGTCGGGGAGCGCGAGGCCGAACCAGCCGAGCTCGCCCGCCTGGTGCCAGAAGGCGCGATCGATGCCGGTGTCCGTCGCCATCACGGCGCGCACGCGCTCGGGCGGCATGCGCTCGCGCAGCATGTCGCGGATCGAATCGCGGATCGTCTCCTGCTCGCTGCTGAGCATCAGGTCCATCGTCCCTCTCCCCTCACCGCGGCAGGCCGAGCACACGCTCGCCGATGATGTTGCGCTGGATCTCCTTGGTGCCGCCGCCGATCGTCTGGGAGAGCCCGGTGAGGTAGTCCTCGCCCCATTCGTTGCGCGAGCTGCCGTTCGGATTGAAGCCGGTGACGCCGGCCGCGCCGATGATGTCCATGGCGAGCCGGTCGATGCGTTGGATCAGCTCGGAGAAGAAGAGCCGGATCATCGACGCCTCGGCGCCGGGCATCCCGGTGCGAGCCGCGAGGCTGAGCGAGCGGTACGTCATCGCCCGCATGGCCTCGACCTCGGCTCGGGCCAGGGCGAGGCGGCGCGCGATCTCGTCGTCGTCGATGGCGCGCGCCTTGCCGTTGGGGCCTGGGACCGTGCGCGCGACCTCGATCAGCTCGGCCATGCGCGCCGACTGGCGCACCTGCTCCGACATGAACGCCGTCCCGCGCTCGAAGCTGAGGGTCGCCATGGCGACGCGCCAGCCGTCGTTCAGCTTGCCCACGACGTTGGCGAGCGGGATGCGGACGTTGTCGTAGAAGACCTCGCAGAAGTCGGCGTTGCCGGCGAGGGTCTTGATGGGCCGGATGTCGATGCCCTTCGCGTCCATCGGGCAGATCACCCAGGTGATGCCCTTGTGCTTGGGCGCCTCGGGGTCGGTGCGGACCAGCAGCTCCTGGTACTCGGCGATCTGCCCGAAGCTGGTCCAGATCTTCTGGCCGGTGACGACGAGGTGATCGCCGTCGACGACCGCGCGGGTCTGGAGCGCCGCCAGGTCCGACCCGGCGTTCGGCTCCGAGAAGCCCTGGCACCACACGACGTCGCCGCCGAGGATCTTCGGGAGGTGGAACGCCTTCTGCTCGCTCGTGCCGCACGCGATGAGCGTCGGTCCGGCGTGCTTCAGGCCCACGAATCCGGTGTTGACCTCGGGCGCGCCGACCTTGGCGTACTCCTCGTACCAGATGAGCTGCTCCATCAAGGAGGCGCCGCGCCCGCCGAACTCCTTCGGCCAGTTGATGCCGGCCCAGCCGGCGTCGAACATCTTGCGCTGCCACGCCATGTCGAAGGCCCGGCGCGCGGCGAGGTCGGCGATCTCCGGGCGCGCCTCGCGCGGGACGTTGGCCTCGAGCCAGGCCCGCGCCTGGGCCCGGAACGCTTCTTCTTCCGCGGTGAACTTGATCTCCACGACCGGGCAATCAACACCACGGGCGGCGGCCCATGCAAATCGCCGTCGCGTCGCGCCGGCTGCGGGCGTTCGCGCTCGCCGTGTCGCCCGTGGCGTCAAATGGCAAGCGCGCGGACGTGGCGACCCGCTCTGGACAATCGAGCGCCAGCCGAGCAAAACCACTGCCCATCGACGCCGTGCCCAGGATCCCGAACTCGCTCCGGCACCTGCCGATGCCCTTCGCACGAGGCGACCAGCCGGTCTTCCCTCGTCTGTGCGCAGCCGTCCTCGGCGTGGCGATGGCCCATGCCGCGTTCAGCTACGAGAGCAGCCTGAACATCGATCGACCCGCCGTCTTGAACGTGCGGCCGGCGCCCCGATCACACGCCCACGGGCCGGCCACGCGCGTCGTCTGGATCATGATCGACGGCCTGCGGCTCGACCTGTCGCGCGAGATGCCGAGCCTGAACCGCCTCCGTGCCGAGGGCGAGGACGTCTCCGCACGGTCCGAGTTCCCCACCTTCAGCGGCCCCAACTTGGTCGCGCAGGCGTCCGGCATCGAGCCGGCGGCATCGGGCATTCTCAGCAACGGGTTCCCGGACGAGGTGGCCCTCGATTCGGTGTTCCGCCGCGCCAAGCTGGCCGGGCTCCGGACCGCCATCATGACCACCGATCCCGACTACACGCTCGCAGCGACCTACGCCTCGTGGGTCGACGAGACCCGCGTCTCGGACCAGGAGCTCGAGCCGCCGCCCGGGGCGCAGCTGGTCCTCGCGCACGCCGCCTACGTCGACTGGGCGGCGCACGACTACGGTGTGCGTGCGCCCGAATTCCGGGCGGCCCTCACCCGCGCCGACGACATGATCGGGCGCATCGCCGCTTCGATCGATCCGTCGCACGAGGCGCTCATCGTGACTTCCGACCACGGCAACCTCGACGAGGGCGGGCACGGCGGGACCGAGCGCGAGGTGATGCGAATTCCCATCGTGGTGTGGGGCGCCGGCGCCGTACACCGCACGCAGGCCGGACGGTCCCGGGACGTGGGGCCCACGATCGCGAGCCTGCTCGGCATCGGTCCGCTCTCCCACGCGACGGGGCGCTCCCTCGTCCACGGCAGCAGCGCTGCGGCGCGCCAGCGCGACGCTGCGCGCGCCGCGATCCGCGCCGAAGGGAGGACGCAGGTCGACCACGTTCCCATGGCGATTCCCCTCGCAGTGCTCGTGTTCCTCCTGTTGAGCCGGACCGCATGGCCGGGGATGCGCCCGCTCATCGGCTCCACGACCTACACCATCGTCTTCGCCGGCCTCATGGCCGTGACCGGCACCGCGTCGTTCAGCATGTCGAACAACAGCGCGCTCTTCGGACTCCGCCTCACCACGATGTGCCTGCTGGCCGGGTTCGCGCAGCTGCTCGTCGGCGGCCGCTCGTCTCTCGTTACGGCGTCGCTGGTCGCGTCGATGGCGACGCTGGCGACCGCCACGGTGGCCGCCCGGCAGCCGCTCGCGCCGATCGACGGGATGCTGCGCTTCCTTCCCATCCCGGCGATCACCGCCCTCGCCTTCGTGTGCCTCATGACGGCAGGTGCCGGGCTGTGGCACCGGCTGCCGGCGGCCGGCCCGATCCGCGACGAGGCCGAGGAGCGGGCGAACGCCGGTGAGCCGGCAGGCGAGCCGAGCTCCGGCTGGGTCGAACCCGGATCGGAAGCGCACATCGATCGCACGGCATGAGACCGGCGATGACGACGGCGCTCGTCGCGTTGAACGTGGTGTTCAGCATCGTCGCCAACGCGTCGTTCCGCGTCTCGGCGCACAGCCCGACCTGGAGCGCGGTCGTGGCATGGCAGGTGGTCGGCAACCTGGCCGGATTCGTCACCGTCCTCACGCTCACGGGCCTGCTCCGCTACATGCCGCTCGCCGTCGCGTTTCCGCTCACGACGGCCGCGAGCATCCTCGGCGTGCAGATCGTGGCCGCGCGCTGGATCTTCGACGAGTCGATCAACGCGGTCCAGTGGACGGGCGCGCTGCTGATCGCAATCGGCGTCTTCCTGGTCCAGCGCTGACGAGCGTTTCGGGTCGCTCCCCCGTAGCGCCGCCCGCCCTCGCCTGGTAACTCCGCGAATCGCCCTGTCCCGTCGTCTAGTCTGGCCTAGGACGTCGGCCTTTCACGCCGTCAGGGTTGCCACGCACTGCCACGTGCGGCGAGAGAGTCGCCCGGACGAGCGGATCCGCTTCGCGTCGTCGTGCCTCGGACATCTGGATGAGGAAGTTCTAATCCGCGCCTCATCGTCGGCTCACATCGAAGCCGTACGTTCCAGGTCGAATCCAGGACGGACCCAACGTCGAGAGATGCACAGCGATCCACGACCCTCCCGCGTTCGCCGGTTCGCCCGGGATGCCTGGCAGCTGCTGCTTCCCTACTGGCGATCGGAGGAGCGTCGGAGCGCGCTCGGGCTGCTCGCCGTCATCGTCCTCCTCAACCTGGGCGCGGTCTACGTGCTCGTGCTGCTGAACGCCTGGAACCGGAGCTTCTACGACGCGCTCGAGCAGCGGGACGCCGCCGCCTTCGCCCACCAGCTCGGTCGCTTCTGCTTGTTCGCGGCGGCCTTCATCGCCACCGCGGTCTACCGCCAGTACCTGACGCAGCTCCTCGAGATGCGGTGGCGCCGGTGGCTCACGCACCAGTTCCTCGACACCTGGCTGGGCGGTGGCGCCTACCATCGCCTCGAGCGCACGCAACGCCGACCCGACAACCCCGACCAGCGCATCGCCGAGGATCTGCAGGCGCTCGCCGGCGGCACGCTCGCGCTCGCGATGGGCCTGCTGAACGCCGTGGTCACGCTGGTCTCGTTCGTCGGCATCCTGTGGGGCCTCTCGGGCCCGCTCACCATCCGGCTCGGCGGCGGCACGCTCACGATCCCCGCCTACCTGGTGTGGGCGGCCGTCCTGTACGCGGTCGCCGGCAGCCTGCTCACCCACCGCATCGGCCGCGCGCTCGTGCGGCTGCACGCGAGCCAGCAGCGCCGTGAGGCGGACTTCCGCTTCAGCCTCGTGCGGCTGCGGGAGACCGCCGAGGAGGTGGCGCTCTCCCGAGGAGAGCCGCTCGAGCGGCGCAGCCTCCGCGGGCGTTTCGCGGCCATCGTCGACAACTGGTGGCAGCTCCTGCGGGCACAGAAGCGCCTCACCTGGTTCACGACGGGCTACGGCCAGGCCGCCCACGTCTTTCCCATCCTGGCGGCGGCTCCGCGCTACTTCGCTGGGGCGATCCAGCTCGGCGGGCTCATGCAGATCGCGTCCGCCTTCGGGCGTGTCCAGGAGGCGCTCAGCTGGTTCGTCGACAGCTACGGCCAGCTCGCGGAGTGGAAGGCCAGCGTGGCTCGTGTGCTCGCGTTCGCGGAAAGCATGCGGGTCGCCTCCGTCGATGCGAGTGGGAGCGGCGGCATTCGGATCGTCCATGGTTCACCCGACGAGATCGCCCTCGACGACGTCGACATCGCCCTGCCGGCGGGCGCCATGCTCCTGCGGGGCGCGAACGTGGTGATCAGCCGGGGGGAACGCGTACTCCTCGCGGGCCCATCGGGCAGCGGGAAGAGCACGGTCTTCCGCGCCGTCGCCGGACTGTGGCCATGCGGTACTGGTGAGATCCGACGACCCGACGCCGGGGACACGCTCTTCCTCCCGCAGCGACCCTACTTGCCGATCGGCTCGCTGCGGCAGGCGGTAGCGTATCCGTCCGAGCCGGGCACCGTGGACGACGCGGCGATCGTGTCGGCGCTCGAACGGTGCCGCCTCGGCAAGCTCGTCGACCGGCTCGAGGAGGAGCAGCACTGGGCGCAGGTGCTGTCGCCCGGCGAGCAGCAGCTCGTGGCGCTCGCGCGCGCCTTTCTTCACGCCCCGCCATGGCTCTTCCTCGACGAGGCGACGTCGGCCCTCGACGAAGCGACCGAGGCTCACGTCTACCGCGAGCTCGGAACGCAGCTCCCGGACACGACGATCGTGAGCATCGCCCACCGTCCAGGTGTCGCGGCGTACCATGAGCGCCGGCTCGTCCTGGCGCCCGAGGGCGACGTCATGACCATCCAGGGAGCTCCGCCCGCGCCCGCGCGCGCGGCGGCCTGCTGAGCCGCGCGAGGCGACGCGCCGACGCGGACGATGCCCGCGGCGGCCGAAGTGGGCACCGTACGCGATCGAGAGGTGTATCTAGACCGCGTTGACGCCATCGGCGATACGGTCGCCAGCACTTCGGCAGGAGAGAGGAAGGAGTGAACCGAGATGACGACACCAGCGTTCCGCACGCTCGACGACGCGGAGAAGCTGCCCGACAGCTACGTCAACCCGTACTACCTGGAGGATCTCCAACGACGCGTGTCCGTCGCCCGGGCCGGAGGCAAGCTGTACGCCTTTGACGACCTGTGCAGGCACGAAGGCTGCCCGCTCTCGGCGGGGCTGCTCACGGGCACGACGCTCATGTGCCAGTGCCACGGCTCCAGGTACGACATCACATCGGGCGCCGTCGTGCGAGGTCCCGCGACCGAACCGCTCACCACCTACGAGGTGCGCGAACGGGACGGCAAAGATCGCCACTGCTCCCATCCTCCTCGGGTCCAGGTCGGGCCGCGTTCGAGCACAGGCCGAGCACAGGTTTGGTTGTTCCCGGCCGGGCGAGCGGCTAGAAGTTTTGGTTCTACTTGGTCCCCGTCGTCTAGTCTGGCCTAGGACGTCGGCCTTTCACGCCGATAACGTGGGTTCGAATCCCGCCGGGGACACTCTCCGTTTCGCTGGTCGGTCGCGAAGAACGTCGCCGCTGCCGCGCGTCGCTTTGGCCGCACGGACGCCAGTGCCACCCCTGGGGATACTAGCGTCGGCGGCGGTCGGCCGTGACAGCGCCTGCACGCGGCGTGCAAGTGGCTCGGCGCGACGTGCGCGTACGGACGGCGGCGTGAGCAGGACCGGAAACCGTCCAGAGAACCCGGCCGGTACATGTGTTCCATGGAAGGTTACGTCTGCCGGCCGATGGCTCTGGTGAACTCCTTCGAACGTCTGGACGCAGCCGGACGCCCTCCGCTAGAGGTTCGCACGAAGGGTCCGATGGTCGCGACGCTCGCCGCTCTGCTGATCGTGCTTCTGGGCCCGCCGGCCGCGGCGGCGACGTCGTGCAGGGCGTCGTGCGCGGCGCGAATGGCGGCATGTCGGGCCGAGCGTTGCCCCGACGCCGTCGGAAAGGACCGCGGGAGCTGCCGCGACGCGTGCCGCGCCGTCACTGGGTGCGCCGCGGGGGCCGCGCGGATCGGCACGATCGCAGCCGTGGTGAACGAGTGTCACTCGACCGGCGGCCACTGGACTGCACGGCAGCGGCTCGAGATCCGCCATGGCGACTGCCCTCCGGTGACCGCGATCTCCGTCGACGCGAACGAGGCCGCGCCGGATCCCTTGAGCTGGTGCAGGGTGTATGGCGTGACGCGCGATGGTGGCGCCGCAATGGCATGGGGCAACATCCAGGGCTTCGCGGTCAGCCCGGGCGGCGACACCGTGATCTATCAGGTCACCGACGACTTCATCGGCACCTTGAAGATCCTCGGTTCTCCGATCGCCTCACCGCGAGCGCAACTCACCGAGGAGGGCATCTATCGCGTCCGCGCGGATGGCACCCGGCGCGAGTACCTGGGGCCCCAACTCCGCGTGCCATCGTTTCGCGTCATTGGAGGAGAGACGGGGTTTCCGTCCGACCGCGAGGTAGAGACCTTCTCGTTCAGTCCAGACGGCAAGAGCATCGTGTTCGTCGACCTCGGACCCGGCGAGGACGGGCCCGAAGCGCCGCAGATCTTCCGGCTCGACCTCGCGAAGCCCGACGTCCGCCATCAGCTCACCACGCTCAGGACGTCGCAGGTGGGGAGGAATCCTGGCGGGCTCGACGTCGCCGCGGTCTTTCTCGACGACGGGCGGGTGGGGGGCGCGTACTACGACGCGGGGCTGGGGAGCTTCCTCTTCTTCACGATCCGTCGGAACGGCGGGGGATACGCTTCGTTGGATCCGCCGGCATCGATCGGCGGCACACTGATCACGGACTTTCAGCTCGCCGGCTTGACGACCGACCTCGTGATCTTCCAGCTGAACCGGATGACCGACATGCCGCCACCGGGCGGCCCTATTCGCGAGGTGTTCATCCACTACCGCGCGAACGCTCTCCAGCTCACCAACTTCCGCCGAAGCGACACGATCTTCGCGCAGCGGCTTCGCGACCGGAATCACGTCGTCGTCGGCGCGTCCGCCGACCCGGTCGGACGCAATCCCCGGAACGCGTGCCAGCTCTTCACGTTGGATGCGTTGGGTGGACACCTGCGTCAGATCACGTCATTCGGCGAGCACACCCGGCCATCGGGCAGATGCCAGGGCGGTGATCCGCCCCCAAGCTGTACCGCGCTGCTGGCGCTCGGCGGCGAGGATCCGCGAACGGGGACCGTCGTCTTCGACTCGACCTGCGACGAATTCGGCGTTAGCCCGGTCAGCGACCAGCTCTTCGCCGTGCGACCGGACGGCTCTGGCTTCCGGCAGCTCACCGCCTATCGCGGGGTGGTCGAGCAAGACGGCATGGTCACAGTCGAGCTGCCGGGACCGATCGCCAGTCCAAACCAGCGTCCCTGACGTCGTCTGGGAACATCTGTTCCGCCGGTGGTTACGCCTGCCCGGCGGAGGTGATCCATGCGACGGTTGCAGTTCGGTGTGCTGATCGCCATCGGCGGTCTTCTGCTCCCCACGCTTGTGATCCCGACGCCGGCGCGTGCGGCGAAGGCTCGGGTCCGCGTCCTGCGTGAGATCTCCGGACCGAGCCCGTTCGCGCCGGACGGGTGCGGCCTCGGCACGACCGACCAGGGGGCGGAGTACACGCCGGAACTGATGGTGAACCCCGTCCGCCGGCGAAACCTGATCGCCATCTACAGCCAGGACGACGAGATCAGCACCGTGGTGTCCGCGTCGCGCGACGGCGGTCGACGCTGGACGCAGGTCCTGGTGCCGGGCCTGTCGCGGTGCACCGGTGGAACCTACTCCAATGCGTTCGACCCGGACGTTGCCATCGGACCGGACGGGATCGCGTATCTCTCCTCGGCGGTCTCCGAAGGGAACCCGAGCTCGTGGAGCTTGCTCGTGAATGCTTCGACGGACGGCGGCTTCTCCTGGTCCGACCCGGTCACCATCGACCGGCAAGGACCCTTTCCCTTCGCCGCCGTCGACTTACCCGTCATCACCGCGAATCCGTACGTCCCCCGCACGGCGTACCTCGTGTGGAACCAGATCCTGTTCTTGCAGCTGAGGTCGCCGCAGCTCTTCTCCCGAACCACCGACGGGGGCACCACTTGGACGCCGCCCGCGATGATCCCGATCACCCCGCAGGCGGACCTGGATCCCATCGCGAGCCAGATCCGTGTGCTGCCCGATGGAACGCTCGTCGACGTCTTCGATCAGGTCCGGGTCGCGAACCCACTGTCGGGCCCGGTCGGCCCAACCGGCGTGTGGGTGGCTCGTTCGACGGACCAGGGCGACACCTGGTCGGATCCGATCCACGTGGCGGACATCCCGGCGAACGTTCTGACCGACCCAGACAGTGGGACGGGGCTCGGACGTGGCAATTCCTGGCAGGTCGCGAGCGTGGCCGTCGGCGCCGATGGAGCCCTCTACGTGGCGTGGCATCTGATCGAGTCGACGTCGTCCTCCCGAATCCTGTTCGTCAAGTCGGTCGACGGGGGCCTCACGTGGACGGACCCGGGCCCGGTCGCGGTCGAGACGACGCAGGCCTTCAAGCCGACGATTGCGGTATCCCCCACTGGCCTCGTCGGCGTGACGTACTTCGATTTCCGCAACGACGTGCCGGGCGACCAGGAGCTGACGACCGACCTGTGGTTCCGACACTCGCACGACGGAGGGACGACGTGGTCGGAGACGCACGTGGCCGGGCCCTTCGACCTTCGCCCCGCCCCTTCTCCCGGCGCTTTCCCCCTGGGAGATTACTTCGGGCTCGTCCCGATCGGCAGGAACGGCTTCGGAGCCGTGTGGACCCAGACGCTCGTGTCGCAGACCGATGGCGTCACGGACACCTTCTACGCGCGGCTCCGCGTGTCGCGCGGACGTTGATGGTCTGCGTCGTGCCCCGATGGCGTAAGGGGGGGCGTCGGGCCGGGAGGACGCGCCCATCGGAGCCTCATCTGTGCCGACGACTGGTGCGGTAACGCGCTGGTCGCACACGGGGATCGCCGTCGTTGTCCTTCCGCATAGTTAGTTCGCGGGGATCGGCACGTGGATCATCGCAGCGCCACCTTGGAAATTGAACCCGTTCGCCTCCGCTTGCGAGGTGCCTAGGAGGGTGCCGGTTCGAGTCGGGGCCCCACCCAACCCGACACCAAGATTGGCACCGAGGCGCCTAGACAAGCCCTGGCCGGACGTGGGACGTTCGCGCACAGGCGCACCACCGTAGGGAAACGGTGTTCTCCGATCGAAGCATGATGAGGAAGATCCAATGATCACCCGTAG
The DNA here is from genome assembly GCA_035577985.1 of Candidatus Eisenbacteria bacterium. NCBI lineage: Bacteria > Candidatus Eiseniibacteriota > Candidatus Eiseniibacteriota bacterium. The sequence continues at coordinate 14,480 of DATJZY010000056.1, read as the reverse complement.
GCTGTTCGCCGCCGCCCTGCTCCTCGCGCTGCGCACGCAGGCGCCCGCACAGACCTGCCAGCCGGCACTGACGCCGTGCACGAGCGGCGCCCAATGCTGCTCCGGTGTCTGCGCGAATCAGCACGGGACCATGCAATGCACCGGCGTGAACCGCGCCACGACCACAACGACGACGTCACTCCCATCGACGACGGTCACCACGTCCTCCTCCACGTCCACGTCCTCGAGCTCCTCCACCTCCTCTTCGACCTCGACCTCCGACACCTCGACGACCGCGATCGCGACCACCACCACCTCCTCCTCCACCACCGACACCTCGACGACCGTGATCGCGACCACGACCACCACCTCCTCCACCTCCGATACCTCGACGACCGTGACCACCACGACAACCACCACCGTCGCCGACTCGACGACCGTTACGACCACCACCACGGTCGACACCTCGACGACCGTCACCACGACCATCGTCGCCGGAACGACGACGACCACGGCATGCCAGCCGGTGCTGACGCCATGCACGAGCGCCGCCCAATGCTGCTCCGGAATCTGCTCGAATCAGCACGGGACCATGCAATGCGCCGGTGCGAGCCGCGGCACGACCACCACGAGCACGTCGCTCCCACCGACGACGGTGACCAGCACAACCAGCACCACCTCGACAACCGTCTTCGGGGCGACGACGAGCACGACGCTCTACGTCTTCCGCTGCACCCTGGGCCTCGGGTTCAGCCAGACGCGCCAATGGTGGGTCGCCGGCTCCGGTGGCGCCTTCGAGACGGTGGTGAACAACGATCTCTGGGAGATGCGCGAATCCGCGGGTGCCGGCGTCGAATGGCAGGATCCGAACTTCGTCGGGTGGACCAGCCCGATCCTCTCGCCCTGCACCGATCAGTCGATCATCGACCGCGTGCTGCTCACGATCTCGACCTCCAATGGTTTCCCGGCCGTGGACTGGTGGGTGCAGCAGATCCGCGCCGAAGTCGCAACGATCCGCGTCATGCTGCCGGACGTCCGACAGATCATCCTGCAGCCGCTCGTCGGCGGCCCGAACCACATGATCTGCGGCACTCTCAGCAATCCGAACCATCCCTCGATCATCCACCCGCGGATCGATGAAGCGATCGCCATCGTGGCGCAGGACGCGCCGGATCTCGTCGTCGGCTACTCGCCAGAGGTCGACAGCTGTGCGGACTTCACCGACTGGGCGGGCCATCTCACGAACGATGCCCGCATCCGCGTCGGGCGGAAGATCGGACTCTACTACCTCGGCGCGGGGTTCTGAACGCGAGCCTCGGCGTCACCGAACCCAACGAAACGACCCGAACCGGAGTCCGCGTCTCTCGCCTGAGCCAGCTCGTGAGGATGGCCGGCGTCGTGCGGGCATCGCGCTCGCGACCGCCCCGATTCCCGGGCTGGCCGCAGACGGGATCGCCGTCGTCGCATTTCCGCATGGTTAGTCGGCGGAATCGGGGTACTCGGACCGGTCGCAGCAGGCGATCTTGGATCTGAGACCGTTCCGCTCCCGCCTGTGAGGTGCCCGGGCAGGGCTGGTTCTGGTCGGGATCACACCCAACCCGACACCAAGATTGGCAATGAATCGCCTAGACAGCGCGGGCCAGACGTGGAACGCTCGCGCACACACGCCACCGCAGCGGTAGACACGGAGGCGATCATGCGGGCACGAGACACGGGTCGCAGAGAGCACGCGGCCGGCCTGGAGCACGGTCGTGAAGTGCGCCGGGCCCGGCCCTGTCGTGGCCAACTGATCACCCGCACGCTGTTCGCCGTCGCCCTCCTGCTCGGGCTGCGCACGCCGGCGCCCGCACAGACCTGCCAGCCGGTGCTGACGCCATGCACGAGCGCTGCCCAATGCTGTTCCGGGATCTGCTCGAATCAGCACGGGACCATGCAATGCACCGGTGCGAACCGCGCCACGACCACGACCACGTCGCGCCCGGCGACGACCGTGACCAGCACCAGCACCACCACCGTCACCGACTCGACGACTGGGACCACGACCAGCACCGTCGACACCTCGACCACCGTGGCCACGACCAGCACCGTCGACACCTCGACCACGGTGACCACGACCACCACCGTCGATACCTCGACGACCGTCTCTACGACCACCGTCGTCGTCACCTCGTCGACCGTTACCGCAACCACCATCGTCGACGGCACGACGACGAGCACGACGCTCTACGTCTTCCGCTGCACTATGGGTCTCGGTTTCAGCCAGACCGGTCAATGGTGGCTCGCCGGCTCCGGTGGCACCTTCGAGACGGTGGTGAACAACGATCTCTGGGAGCTGCGCGGATACGCTGGTGCCGGCGTCCAGTGGCAGGATCCGAACTTCGCCGGCTGGTACAATGCGATCTACTCACCCTGCACCGATCAATCGATCGTCGACCGCGTGCTACTCACGGTCGCGAACCCCAACGGCAATCCGACCGTGGACTGGTGGGTGCAGCAGATCCGCGCCGAGATCGCAACGATCCGCGTCATGCTCCCGGACGTCCGACAGATCATCCTGCAGCCGATGCTCGGCGGCCCGAACCACATGATCTGCGGCACTCTCAGCGATCCGAACCATTCCTCGACGATCCACCCCCGGATCGACCAGGCGATCGCCATCGTGGCGCAGGACGCGCCGGACATCGTGATCGGCTACTCGCCCGAGGTCGACAGCTGCGCGGACTTCACCGACTGGGCAGGCCATCTCACGAACGATGCCCGCCTGCGCATCGGGCGGAAGATCGGCCTCTACTATCTCGGCGCGGGCTTCTGACGGTGACGATCGCCGGCATTCGAGCAGAGGGGCCGTAGAAGCCACACCCAGCGATCGTCCTCGGGTGGCGCTTCACGCCGACAACGTGGGGTCGAATCCCGCCGGCGCCTCCGGGTCCCGCTGCTCGGTCACGACGATGTCACATTCGGCGTGCTGCGCGTGACCGTCCGTCCGGCTACGATCGGCTGATCGGAGGGGGACCGATGCACACGAGAGCCTGGTCGTCGATCGTCTGGCTGACGCTCGCCTTGGCGGGAAGCGGAAGCCCTTCCCACGCCGCTCCCGGCACCTTCGCCAGCAACCAGCGGATCATCTACTCGGACGGGCTACACAGTGAGAACACCGAGATGATCCGTCTCGGCGGCCGCATCCTGCTCATGTTCCGGGGCGGCGAGGAGGGTCAGATCGGATCGGCGCGCGCGCGGCTCAAGATCTTCGAGTCGCGCGATCGCGGGCGGACGTTCAAGCCGCTCAGCGAGGTGAACGCGAGCAACCTGCCCGGTGAGCGGGACATCCGCGATCCCAAGTTCGTGAAGATGGGACGGAAGCTCTTTCTGTACGCCATCAGCCGCCTGCCGGGCTTCCACTACCGCGACTTCCAGGGCGAGGCGTGGACCGTGCGCGCGGAATCGAGCGACGGCGGCCGCACGTGGACGCCGCCCGTGAAGACGTACGCGGACGTCGACAAGTCCGGGAACGAGACCTTCTGGGGCTTCTGGCGCTACACGAAGCGCCTCTACAAGCAGGACGGCAAACGACGGCAGACGCTGTTCGCCACTGGCTACACGGACTTCGACACCCTCGTCGGCCTGTTCGCCTCCGACGACGGCATCACGTGGGAGAAGCGGTCGGTGATCATCGCGTCCTACAACGACGTGCCGAGCGAGGCCGAGCTGCAGTTCTTCGGCAAGAACCACGACACCGCGGTGGCGCTGGTGCGTCTCGACAACCAGGACATCCTGGCCGACGGGCAGACCGCGATCTGCACGTCGCACGATCCGTTCGACACGTGGGAGTGCGGGCGCCGGATCGAGCAGCGCCTGGACGGCCCCACCTGGATCGTCCGCGGCACCCGGGGCCACGAGCGCAGCTTCGTGTTCGCCCGCAAGCATCTGCCCTGCACGTTCAAGCGCACGGCCATCTACGAGCTCCGCGGCGACCTCACCGATCCCGCCGCCCCGATCGAGGTCTGCGAGATCCAGGAGCTCGAGAGCTCGGGGGACACGGCCTACACCTCGCTCGTACCCCTCGATCGGAATCGGTCCCTGCTCGCCTGGTACAGCAGCAAGGTCGATCAGGAGCTACCGTGGTTCGAGGGCATTTCCTCGCCGAGCGACGTCTGGCTCGCCGACGTGAACTTCAAACGCGCGCCAGCCGACTGCGTGCATCCGGCTCCGAAGCGCGCCTGCGAACCGCCGCCGCTGCCCACCGGCACGACGGGGTTCGACGTCACCGGCACCCATCTCCTGACGCTCGCTCCCGTGATCTGGCCGGCGCAGACCCTGTCCTTCCAGGCCGACGTGCAGGTGCACGGCGCGACGCTCGATCTCGCCCTCCAACCCCTCGACGGCATGAGCAAGGCGCCGGTGGGAGCGCCGTGGATCGTCATGGGCGTCGCGATCTCCGCCGACGGCCGGTTCGCTGCCGATTTCGGCACGCAGATCGTGCCGGTGGAGGCCTACCCGCTCCTCGACGACCCGTATCTGACCGTCCAGCAGCTCGTGCTGAGCGGCGTCACGACCTCGGGCGACGGCTTCTGCGGGACCGTCGGCGGCTATGGGCAGGTGTTCGGGACGAGCCCCTCGGATCAAATCCGGCTCGAGGGGTCGACGTTCGGTGCAGTGCGCGTCACCGGCGCGGAGTTGCCGACGCCCGTCGCCGCGTGCCCGACGTCGTGAGCCCGCCGCTCCCGCTCAATATACTACGACTCGCGGCCGGCAAACCCGCTCATCTGCACTTCACGCCCCTGCCCCGCGGCGCGCAGCTCTGGCTCGGCGCGATGAACGTCGCGACGGCGCACTGACCCGTCTCCGCCGTCGGCGGATCGAGAACGAGCGTGGCCGCGAGCGGAAGGCTGGCCGTGTCGACGGGATAGGCGCCGCGCTTCCCGGTCACCTTCACGCGCACGAGACCGGGCTGCTTCTTCGACAGGTCCTTCACCGACAGCGCGGTGATGCCGCCGGGCGCCGTCGCGCTCTTGTCGACGTACCGCCAGCTCGTGCCGCTCCCGGCCGCCTGCCAGCCCACCTGCGCCACTCGATCGTACGCGCCGCCGGGTACGGTGACGTCGAGCACGCGAGCGCCGGTGGCGTCCTCGATCACCAGCGCCGCTCCGCCGACGACCGGGTCGAGCGCGGGCGTGAACGGGTGCGGAACGACGACCTCCGTTCTGAACGTCATCGTATCGTCGCCGGGCGGCGTGTCGAGCTTGCTCAGGAGAAGGCTCGCCCTCGACGTCGCGCCGGGCGTCCCGCACGTGGTCGGGCACGGTGCCAGCACGCCCGGGAGCGGCAGCTCGTGGATCTCCATCGGCGGGTTCTGCGGATCCGGCAGCAGCGCGAAGTCGACCGTCATCACGAACGGACCCGTGGGCGGCTGCACCCCCTCGCAGAGCCCGATCGGGCGTCCCTGGCTCCGGTTGTCGCTGAACGTCGTGTTGGTGTGACCCCAGATCCAGCGATACGGGTTCCTGCTTCCGGCGATGTCGGCGCTGTTGCCGCTGACGATCGTGCCGTCGACGGGCCGCGACAGGGCCGTGGTGCGATGGTGCGTGCCGACGACGATCGCCTCGTCGATGGCGTCGGAGCTCGTGAACTGGTTGTCGGTCACCGCGGTGTGATCGTCCTCGACGCGGACGCCGAACGTGACGTTCTGGAAGACGTTCGCATGCACGACGTTGTCGTCCGCGTAGTCGAGCGCGTAGCCGGGGAGATACTGCGGATCGCTGCATTCCATCGGTGCCGTGTTCTCGCCCATGCGCGAGCCGATCCAGACGCCGTTGTCCTCGTCGACGAAGGTGTTGTTCTCGATGACGTTGCCGTCGGCGCCGTAGCGACGCTGGAACCAGCGCTCCGGCCGCTGGGTCACGAACTCGCCGCAGTTCTTGTAGAGGAAGATGCCGCCGGCGGTGTTGCTCTCGAAGCGGTTGTTGCGCACGACGTTGAAGCGCGACCCGTCGATCGCGAGGCCCTCGCGACCGGTGCCCCAGAACCACACGGTGGCGCCGCCGATCGTGAACGGGTCGCCGGCCGGACTGTTCTCGCCGAAGCCGTTGCGCGTGATCGTGCTGTCCTCGACGACGTTGTTCTTCGAGCCGGCCTCGAGGTAGATGCCCGTGCTGCCGGATCCCTCGACGTGCAGGTTCCGCAGCGTGACACCCTCGACGTAGCCGTTCACGAACACGCCGACGCCACGCGAGTTGAGGATGGTGCTGTCCTCGATCGTGATGTTCGAGAACCCGTTCTCGTACTCGACGCCCTCGGCGAGCTGGCGGAACCCCTCGCGTTCGATGTGGACGTTGTTGAGGAAGCCCTCGATGTGGCAGTTGCGGACGGTGATGTTGGCGAGCGGCGTGTCGGTCGGGGCGTGGATGTAGACGCCGTAGCGACGATCCGGCGCCGCGATGTGCGCACCCTGACAGTCGAGCGTCACGTCGGAAGCCAGGATCTCCACCCCGCGCGTCCACGTGCACGACGGATCCAGGTGCGAGCTGACGGTGATGTCCACCCGCTGGTCCGCGCGATCGCAGGTGATGAGCTCCGATCCGGGGTCGACGGCGGAGGCGAGCGATGGAAGCATCCCTGCGGCGGCAAGGAGCAGGAACGAAGTCGGCACGATGAGGCGCATGGAAGGTCTCCGGATCATCGGGCCGCAAGGGCCGCCACACCATGTCTCGATCTGGGCGATGATCGACTCGACGGTGAAGTGTACGGGTGGGACCCGACGGGTCAAGAGAATTCCAGGTGACGCGGACCGCAGCTCGCCCGGCGCGGGCTCACTGCGCCTCGTGGGCTCCGATGTCCGGCGCGAGCCCGCGCGGGACGTCGTTGCCGTAGAAGTCGGTCGCCGGCGCGCCCGTGATGACCGTGCCGCGATCGATGGCGGGCGAGCCCGGGAGCAGCGTCCATTCGGTCACGGGCCGGCCGACGTCGTGGTAGCCGAGGCCGTCCACCAGGGGATCGAGGCCATAGAGGGAGTGCGGCTCGTCGCCGGCGACGGCTCCCGCCGTGTACCGATACAGGTTGTAGTCGCGCTGGAACGGGACGTTCGTCATGCCCGAGCCGAGGACGTTCGCCACCGTCGACACCACCAGGTTGTTCTCGAACAGGAGCGGCAGCGTGCCGAACGAGGGCCTCGGCGCCCACGAGGGCGTTCCGACGGCGCCGCGCGCCGTCGGATACACGGTGTTGTTGTACACCTGCGCGCCGTCGATCCGTCCCGAGTTCCAGGTCGCGAAGTAGATCTCCTCCGCGCCGTCGCCGGTCCCCATGCGCCCGTTGTTGGCGCACACGTTGTAGCGGACGATCGAATTGACGGTGCTCGTGCGCTCGGCCCCGAAGACCGCGATGCAGTACGCCTGATTGTCGTGCGCGTAGTTGTACTGCACGGTCGTGTCGGCGCTGTAGTAATCGATGTCGAAGGCACCGCCGTCGGCGCCGGGCGAATGATTGTCGTAGGCCTCGTTGCCGTGGACGAGCACGTCGTTGCTCGCCCAGCTCCAGATCGCATTCGGCGTTGCGATGGTCTGGATCGGCTGCATTCCGGAGCGGTAGACGACGTTGCCCGCCATGACGACGTGGCTCGCCATGTAGGTGGCGATGCCGTCGCCTTGCGTGTCGTGCACCGTGCAGCCGAGGATCATGATGTTCGTGCTGCGACGGGCGAGCTCCTGGGCGTGACGCGCCCACTGCCGGTCGCCGGTGAGGTACTCGCCGTGCACGAGGATCCCCGCCCACAGGCTGGTGTCGTATGCCGTGACCCCCTCGATCAGCACGTCGTTGAACCGCGAACCCGAGACGCCGGGCATCACGAGGACGAGGCCCGTCGCCTTCCCATCCATCGCAGAACCGGTGACGTGGTGGACGACGAGATTCCGGATCTGGAGGCCGTTCACCGTCGCGGTCGTGGACGAGGTGGCGAACAGGCCGTAGCGGGCGCTGTTCGCGATCTCGAGATCCTGCACGGTCACGTAGGACGGGTTCGTGAGCCTGACGGCAGCGGGGTTTCCCGCGCCGTTGATGATCGGCGCGGGACCGGTGCCGTTGGCGCCGATCGTGATGCGGCTGGCCGCCGTGCCGGCGCGCCGGAAGAGAAGGGCCCCATTGCACGTCGTGCCCCGCTCGAACAGAACCGTGTCCCCCGGTGCGAAGGGTCGACTCGAGACGGTGGCCAACGAGTTCCACGGGTTCGTCGCGGAGCCGTTGCCGTTCGTGCCGCGACTGCAATCGACGTAGTACGTTGCAGCGGACCCGCCGGCGGGAAGAAGGGCGGCAGAGAGGACGGCGATCACCGCGAGCCGGCCGAACCGAAACATCGTGAGTCCTTCCCCCGGCATGCAAGGGGCATACAAGGCCCGCCTCGCTGCCGTCCAGTCCTCTTCTGCCCAGCCGACGAGCTGTTCCAACTCGCGGACATCCGGGGGACCCGAGCGCCCCTCGCGGCGAGCGCTCACTGCGAGTACGTCACGTCCAACTCGGGCCACAGGCTCGCATCGGTGTGCTCGCCCGTCGCGAACTGGATGCGATCGGAGATCCCGTTCGCGTTGTCGTGCACCTCGAACGCGAGCCGCACCTGGGTTCGCCCGGTTCGGTTGATCGCCGCGAGGCCCGCCGCGTCGAGCGTCCCGGCCGACCAGGCGCCGTTCGTCGCAGGGTTGCTCAGCGAGGCCGACGCCGGCGCGGTCGCCGCCGCCTGGAAGTCGCCCGCCTGGAGCGCGGCGTTGCCGCCGAAGCCGCCCGTCTGCACGTCGGCGAGCAGGCGCCCGAGGGTCCCGAACGGATTCGTGCCCGCGATCCCCACCCGATTCAGGCGCAGCGTCGCGGCGACGATCGTCGCGCCGGCGGGGATCGTGGACGTGTCGAAGGACGCGATCACCCTGGACTGCGCGTTGTTCGCCTGATCGCCGACCTGCATGGTCGTACCCGTCGCGATCGTGCTGCCCCCTACGCCGCTGCCCGGTGTGGACTCACCCACGACACCGTCCTCGGTGCCGATCGACCGCAGCACGAGCGTCACCGGCGTGCCGCCGATGGTCGTCGTGGTGGTCGACGAGGAGGTGGAGGTGGTCGTCGTCGAGGCCGGCACCGTCGTCGACGTGCTCGTCGTCTCCGGGACGGACGTGTTGGTTGGGCCCGTGGTGCTGCTCGACGACGTCGAGATCGTCGTCGTGCTGCTTGCCTCCGTCGTCGTGCTCGTCGTCGGTACGGTGCTCGTGGTCGTCGCGGGGACGGAGTACGTGACGTCGAGCTCGGGCCACAGGCTCGCGTCCGCGTTCTCTCCCGTGGCGAACTGAATGCGATCGGAGAAAGCATTCGCGTTGTCGTGCACCTCGAACGCAAGGCGTACCTGGGTGCGCCCGGTTCGATTGATCGCCGCCAGGCCCGCGGCGTCGAGCGTCCCCGTCGACCAGGCGCCGTTCGCGGCGGGGTTGCTCAGCGACACCGACGCCGATGCGGTCGCCGCCGCCTGGAAGTCGCTCGGCTGCAGCGCGGCGCTGCCGCCGAAGCCGCCGGTCTGGACGTCGGCCAGCAGCCGGCCCAGCGTCCCGAACGGGTTCGCGCCGGAGAGGCCGACGCGGTTCAGGCGGAGTGTCGCCGACACGATCGACGCGCCGGCGGGGATCGTGGAGGTGTCGAACGACGCGATCACCCTGGACTGCGCGTTGTTCGCCTGATCGCCGACCTGCATGGTCGTGCTGGTCGCGTTGACGCTGCCGCCGACGCCGCTCCCGGGCGCCGATTCGCCCAGGCTGCCGTCCTCGGCCCCGATCGACCGGAGCGCGATCGTCACCGTGGAGCCGGCGAGCGTCGTCGTGGTGGTGGACGACGAGGTGGTGGTGGTCGTCGTGCTGATGGGCATGGTCGAAGTGCTGGTGGTCGTCGGCATCGAGGTGGCGGTCGTGCTGCTGGTGCTCGCGACCGTCGTCGAGCTCGTGCTGGTCGTCGTGGGCACCACGGTGGTTGTCGTCGTCGTGCTCGTCGTCACGGGCGACGACGAGAGATACGTCACGTCGAGCTCGGGTTGCTGGGTCGCAGTCGGATCATCCCCCGAGGCGTACAGGGTTCGGTCGGCGACTCCATTCGCGTTGCCGGGAAGCTCGAAGCCGATCCGGACTTGCGTCCGTCCGGTCTTGTTGATCGCCGCGAGACCCGCGGCGTCGAGCGATCCGATCGACCAGAGATCGCCGTTGGTCACCGGGTCGTTCAACGATCCCACCGCGGGCGCCGTCGCCGCCGCCTGGAAGTCGCTCGTCTGCAGGGCGGCATTGCCGCCGAAGCTGCCCGTCTGCACGTCGACGAGCAGGCGCCCCAACGAGTCGAAGCCGCTCGAGCCGTAGTAGCCCACGCGCCTCAGTCGAAGCCTTGCACCGAGGATCATCGCGTCGTCGGGAAGCGATGACGTGTCGAACGAGAGCACCATCTTCACCTGGCCGCCGTTCACCTGGTCGCCGACGTGGAGCGTCGTGAAGGTTGGATAGACGTATCCCCCCAGGCCGCTGCCGGGCGGCGACTCGGCCACGTAGCCGTCCTCCGTTCCGATCGAGCGGAAGGCGGCGGTCGCCGCCGGCACGCTCACGTGGATCGTCTGCAAGCCGGTGCGCCCGGAGCCGTCGACGACCGACGCCGTGATCCAGTGCGTCCCCAGCGACAACGTCGACGTCGTGAAGCTGCTTCCGGTTCCGATGGGTCCGTCGATGCTCGAGGTCCAGACGAGGCTCGCGTTCAGGTCTCCGTCCTCGGCATCGGTCGCGCTCGCGGTGAAGGTGACGGCGTCGCCGGGCTGCGCGACCGTCCCGTCGACGGGCGCGGCGATCGTCACCGTGGGCGCCTGCGGGTCGCTCGCAGGGACGGCGGGAAACCAGGTCTGGGTCACGGGGGACGTCTTCAGGAAGTCGAGCAGCATCGCGCCGACCTTGCGGATGGCGAACTGCTGGAGGTGCGCGCCCTCGTTCACCAGGAACTCGCTGCAGTCCCACGTGAGACCGTCCGAACGCGGCGTCGTGCCGTCGGCCCAGAGGTAGGGGCCCCACCCGAGCCAGGGCGCGACGGTGGTATCGTCGACGTCGCCGGCGACCGGATCGATGGGGTTGAGCGGTGTCGCCATCTGGTCGATCTGCGATTCGATCAGCCACTTCACGCCGAACCCGCCCTCGTACGCGGATGGCTCGGGGCTGAGCGGCGTGACCGTGTAGCCCGCATATATGCGGGTCGAGAAGAAGATCTGACGGAGGTTCGGGTAGCGCGTCTTGAGGGCGCGCGCGACGCTCCCGAGCCGACCCTCGAGCACGCGAGCGTCGGCGTTCTCGTTCGGCAGCGTCACGGGTGGATTGATGTCGGCTTCCTTCAGCCACACCGCCTGGACCTGAGCCTCGGCGAGGCCCTGTGCCGCGAGGAGAGCGGCGACAGCGTCGTAGTTCGCCCCGCGCGGATCGACCCACGTCTTGGCGTCCTGCTGCGGTCGCGCGCCGTTTATCATCACGAGCGTGGCGTGGTTCACCGCGGGGTCCAGTGCCGCCTGTCCCATGAAGGACTCCGGCCAACAGTCCGTGGTGCCCACCGGGATGCAGAACTCGCCGGCCGCGTTCGACATGCCGACCGCCAGAAGGACGATCTTGCCGTTCTGCGCGTCGGGCACGCCCGCCAGATTACGGGGCACGATCTGCGCCGCCGCGGCGAGCCCGGCGGCCAGGTGCGCCGGCGGCATCGCATTCGATCCACCGGGGTACAGACCGCCCTGGAACTGCCCCAGGTAGAGGCCCGTGCCGAGATCCGTCAGCGGCACGCGTCCGATCGACGTCTGCGCGCAGTTCTGCGAACGGCCGGCGACCGGAAGCAGCAGCACGGCCGCGACCGCGAGGCTCCTGGACCAGGCCGCCCTCATCGAAGGTCGGACGATGACACAGGGTGCGTCGGTGGGACAAGGGAAACCTTGGAATCTGGGCGCCTAGCGCAAGGACAACCCTTTGCGCCTGCCAAGGCCGTATGTGCCAACTGCGTCACTTGTGAGCGCGTCCTGACGCGAACGGCGGCACCAGCGGACGAGGGTCGATTCGCGCTGGCGGCGCAGCGGGATCTGAACGGGCGGACCTAGGCCCCGTCCCGTGGGGCGAACGCGTTCATATCGACCGCGCCGGGCGCCTGCGCGTCGGACGGCATGCGTCTTGCGAAGCGCCTTCCACCAAGAGACGTCATGCCACACCCTGCGGTGCAGCCGAGAAGGTTCGACGACAGGTACGACTCCGACGACCTGTTCGGAGAACAGGCCGCACGCCACGTCGTGTGCGCGTCCTGCAATCTCCTCATCCGTCGCGATCCCGAAGCCCAGCGCGTCCACGCGCAATCGTGCCTCCCGACGTTGGGAACGAGGCTCGCGCAGCTCTACCGCCGCCTCCGCGGGCGCTGACGATCGACAGCCGGCCCGATGAAGGGCCGCGCACCGCAGCCCGAGCCGCGTTGGTTGTCCGACCCGGCCGACGAACGATACACAGGGGCAGACGGCGATGCGGGTGGGGATCCGGGAAGCGAACTTCGTCTTTCTGTTCGCTGGGCTGCTCGTCCTACTCGTCGGCGTGCCGCTGGCGGAGCAGATCGCGGGGCGCGTCCCGATGCTGGGTCCGCTCGGATTCTGCGTTCTCGTTCTGGTGGCGACCGGAACGCTCGCGTCGTCGGGTCTGTGGCTTCGTCTGGGCACCGGTCTCGTCGCAGCGGTGTGCGCCACCTCCGCATGGACGCTCCTGCATCCGGGCGCGATCGCCACGGCGGCGTGGATCTCCATGGCGTGGGCGTTCTGTCTCCTGAGCACCACGATCTGTCTCCGGGAGGTCCTCACGCGCAGCCGGGTCACGATCAATCACCTCGTGGGAGCCATGTGCGGGTATCTTCTCCTCGCGGTGCTGTGGGCCTTCACCTACGCCGCGGTCGAGCTGGCGTTTCCCGGGTCGTTCCGAGCCGTCGCGCCCGACACGAGCGTCGCGCTCGACGACCTCATGTATCTGAGCCTGATCACGCTCACGACCACCGGCTACGGCGATGTCCTCCCCATCGAGCGACTGGCGCGTGCCCTGGCCAGTCTCGAAGGCGTCGTGGGGCAGCTCTACGTGGCCGTGCTCGTGGCGACGCTCGTGGCCCAGTACGTCGCGCCGGGTCGCGCGGAATAGCGTCGCAATCCAAATTGACCGCTTGCGCCCACTCAGTCAGATTCGGCGCATGGCTGCTGGCCGTCCGGCTCGCGCGCGGCGAGCACCCCCGCGCCGCCCCGCGGTGGCCGGGGAGCGCGCCGCCGGGAGGCAGCGCCGACTCGCCCGCATTCTCGACGCCGCCGAGAAGCAGTTCGCCGCGCACGGGTTCGCGAAGACCGCCGTCGACGAGATCGCCGCCGCGGCCGGCGTCTCCAAGGGCCTCGTCTACGATCACTACGTCTCGAAGGAAGCGCTCCTCGCGGCCGTGTGGGAGCGACTCGTCGACGCGTGGACGCGGGCGGTTCGGGAGCTCCGTGCGATCGGACGTCCGTCGCGGCGTCGATCGGGGAGTTGGTCCGCCTCTCCCTCGACTACGTGCGCGCGAACCCGCTTCTGCGTCGCATCATCGCGGAGGATCCGGGCAGCCTCATCCCCGGGGGCCTGCAGGGGCAGCTCGAGTTCTCGCGCGGCTACCGCGCCGGCCTCGAGCCGCTGCTCGCGCGTGGCGTCCGCTCGGGCGAGCTGCGCCGGGACCTGGACGTCGCGCACACCGCAGACGTGATCTGGCTCCTGCACTTCGGCCTCACGCGGGAGCTCTTCGTCGGCGCGCACCGCAGCTCGCGCGCCGACCACGACGAACTGGTGCGCAGCGCCGTCGATCTCATCGTCGCCGGCCTGCGCCCACCGCGAGGACGACGACGATGACCGGGAAGCTCCCCGCCGCCACACTGCTGCTCGTTTCAGCGGCCGCGTTCGCGCAGACCGCGGCGCCGCCACAGATCGTCGGCGTGCTGGCCGGCCCGGGCTCGGTAAAGCCCCAGCCGACCCTCGCCTTCTTCGGCACGGACCTCGGCTGGACCGTCGCGCACGGCGGCGAGCTGCGCATCCTGTTCGGCGACACCGACGAGGTGTTCGACACCGTGTGCTTCCCGCAGCAGCACAACGACGACTCGCAGGGCTCGATTCCGCTCGTGCGACCCGACGGCGTCCCGCCGCTCACGATGGACACGATCCCGGGCGATCCGAACACGCTCCAGCGGCTCATGTTGACGCGAAACGGCGAGTCGCTCGCCATGGGGTATGGCCAGGTGCCGGTGTCGGCCTACGGCGACGGCGAGCATCTGGTGGCGATCGTCGGGCGCGGCGGCACGATTCCCTGCAAAGCGGGCGTCGCCGATCCCGTCGCCGCCTGTCGCGGCCCGCTCTCCGACCATCCCGATCGCTCGAACTGGAAGAGCGCGGATGGCCTGCGCTGCTCGACGACGGTGGGCGAGTGCGTCCCGGCCCCGAACG